>JBFJNS010000544.1:0-1525 GCA_041618055.1 Binatia bacterium | reverse complement strand
CAAAGCCGGTCATCGCCGCGAAGGTGCCCAGTCCCGGCCCGAACACGCCCTCGAAAAGCCCTGAGCGGAACGGTGATCTAGTCTTGATTTCCTGCGGACCTTCCCTTGTTCCGTTTCTGCTCACGGTTTGGCTATTTTTAGAACAGAATCAGTTTCCGGCGGCCGGTTAGATTCATGGGGGCAGTTAGAACAGCGCTCGGCCCATCAGAATCTGGTGCAACCACAAAACGAATGCGGCATAAACGAGCAGTCCGACAACGACAAGAATAAGGTCGTTGGCTTTCGATTCCGGTGCGCCGGGAAGCGGGCGCGCAACGCGTCTTTTCATCGATATCCGGTCCGCGATCGCCCAAGCAAGAAAAGAACCGAACAGCAGCACGTCAGCGACGGCGCCGTTTGCCAACAGGTGCGAAAATGCCCAGAGCTTTACCGCCGCGAGCTGCGGGTGCTTTGTGACTGTCTTGATTTTTCCCGGAAAGTACGGCGCAAGAAAGAGCACGAAGACTGGCAGCATCAAAACGAATGCGACATGACGCAACCATACAGGAGGAAAGTAAAGGAAGGTCGGGGTTTGTCGCAGGTCCGAATAGCCCCGCACCATCAGGATGATTCCGACCAGCGACACAATCCCATAGAACGCCTTCCATCCCAGCTCACTTTTGGCAGCGAACCGATTGCGCATCGGCTCCGCTACTATGGCAATCGAATGCATGCCGAAAAATAAGACGATACCGAGGAGAAGCTGAGTCATCGCGATAGGGTTCCTAAGTCTTTTCCATCATCGGAGAAAAATGAATCTGACACCTTGATCTGCCTTCCCTGCCTTACTTCAGTCGCTCAATTTCGTGTAATACGTAATCACTTCAGAACGCACACCCGTAGCGTCAACTTTTATGAGACCACTCCCTTTAATCTCCGTGCCTGGAATCGCCCACCAACACCAAGCGGTGAGGACGCCGTCAGCTTCCTGGGTGAGCACCTCGGATAGCTGCATAAACGGATCGGGGACTCGATTGCCGCAAAGCGAAGCTACAGCCTCTTTCAGGCCGCCAAGATAACTCGACAATTTATCTCTCGAAATGACTCCGGAATTCGGATCGTCGAATGTGTAATCCTTCGCTGTTGCCTTTAGGATCGTTTGCGCGTCTCCTTTGGTCCAGCCTTCCGCGTACGTTCCCAGATGTTCTGCTGCGCTCATTTTTCTCCTCCTCTATTCACATCGTGCCTACGCGAGCATTGGGAGAAGGGGCCGCACTTATTTTCCGCGCGTATGGAGCAAAACCAAACGCGTCCCCATTCTTCTACGATCCCCAGACCTCGTCCAGCACCCGCACCCAGTTGAGACCGAGAATCTTGCGAATTTTGCTCTCGGTCCAGCCGGCCCGCTCCATGGCCAGCGTCAGGTTCGGGAATTCTCCGATGGACGAGAAGCCCTCGGGGAACTTGATCTCGCCGAACTCGGTTAAGGGGCGGGCGTAGCCCTTGTCGCGGGTAATCCAGCGGAAAAACGGCTCGCCGTAGCCTT
>JBFJNS010000543.1:0-1526 GCA_041618055.1 Binatia bacterium | reverse complement strand
GACTAGTACTTTACCAACTCAGAGTTGATGGGTAAACTTCTCCTAAAATGATGGGAGAAGAGCATGGCCAAAATATACATCGTCGACCTAAGCGCCGAAGAGCGAGAGCAGCTCCTCGAACTGACCGGTCGGGGGCGGTCTCCGGCACGCAAACTGAAACGAGCCCAGATTCTGCTACTGGCCGATGAGGGCCACAAGGACGAGACCATCGCCGCAATGCTGCATGTGGGTCGGGCCACTGTCGAACGGATCCGCAAACGCTTTGTCTTGGAAGGCCTGAACGTCGCCATCAATGAACGGCCTCGGCCCGGTGGCCAGCGCAAACTGGGTCCCAAGGGGGAAGCGGTATTGGAACAGCTAGCCAAGAGTGAACCGCCGGAAGGACGCACACGCTGGACGATGGAGCTGCTGGCCAAGCGGCTCGTGGAATTGAAGGTGGTGGAAAGCATCTCCGATGAAACCGTGCGCAAGGTGCTCAAAAAAAGCGGCTCAAACCCTGGCTGACGAAGAAGTGGGTCATTCCTCGGATTGATGCGGAGTTTGTCTGGCGCATGGAGGCCATCCTGGATCTGTATGCCGCAGCTTATGATCCGGCCCGGCCGGTGATCGGCTTTGACGAATTTCCCTATCAGCTGGTGGCGGAGAAACGCTTGCCTCTGCCGCTGCAGTCCGGAAAACCAGCTCGCTATGACTATGAATATCGCCGCATGGGCACCTGCAACCTGTTCATGTTCTTTCAACCACGGGCCGGGTGGCGGCATGTCAAAGTGACCGAGCGGCGCACCAAGCAGGATTTTGCCCACTGCATGCGGGACTTGGTGGAGGTCCATTTCCCGGAAGCCGAGGTGGTCCGGGTGGTCTTGGACAACCTGAACACCCACACGCCGGGGTCCCTGTATGAAACCTTCGCCCCGGCAGAGGCTCGCCGCATCTTGCGCAAGCTGGAGCTCCATTACACGCCTAGACATGCCAGTTGGTTGAACATCGCCGAAATTGAGATTTCCGTGCTTGACCGCCAATGTTTGGATCGCCGTCTGCCAGAGATCGTCCGAGTAGTCTCAGAAGTTGGTGCTTGGGAAGACCGCCGCAACCAACAGCGAGCGACTGTAAATTGGAATTTCACTAGTGCCAAGGCTCGTTCCAAACTGCAATACCTTTATCCATCAATATCCTGATGGTGGAGTACTAGTAGCCGCGTGATTATAATGACCTGAATAAGCCAAAGCACCAAGATGATGCGCTGCCGGATCCCCTTACCAGCCTTGCACAACAGCGGGCGCTCGAAGGACACACATTAAGATGCCTAAAAGTGAAGACATCCCAAAGATTGACCTTTCTCCGTTTATTGATCCAGCTAGCGGAAAGGGTGCTCAGGTCGCCGAAGAGGTGGGTCGAGCGTGCCAGGAAACCGGTTTTTTCGTCGTCACAGGACATGGGGTCGCGCCTCAGCTAATTACCCGGATTTACCAGAACTCGCGTGCTTTTTTCGATTTACCGCTGGATGTCAAAAGGCGGATCGGAAAGAG
>JBFJNS010000542.1:0-1564 GCA_041618055.1 Binatia bacterium | reverse complement strand
CGCCCAAGACCGTGGCCAACTTCGTCGATTTAGCGACGGGCGCAAAAGAATGGACCGATCCGAAAACTCGCGAAAAGGTAAAGCGCCCCCTTTACAACGGCACGATTTTTCATCGCGTGATTCCTGGCTTCATGATCCAAGGGGGCGATCCCCTGGGTACCGGCACTGGCGGTCCCGGTTATAGATTCGAAGACGAGTTCCATTCTGATCTAAGGCACTCGAAATCCGGCATTCTCTCCATGGCCAATGCGGGACCGAACACCAATGGCAGCCAGTTTTTCATCACCCAGAAGGCGACGCCCTGGCTCGACGGCAAACACAGCGTATTCGGTGAAGTCATAAAGGGCCAGACGGTAGTGGATGCCATAGCCAATGCGCCTCGCGACTTTCGCGACCGGCCCCTCAAAAACGTGGTGATTCAGGAAGTCGTGATTTCCCGGGGTAGCTAGTAAGTGAAATTTTGCGGCCGACTGACTCCGGCCAGGAGCTGACTCATGGAACTCAAGAAATCTGCCATCAAGAGCGCAATCGCGATTGCCTTGGCGTTTCTCATAACGGGCAAGGCCAGCTATGGCGCCGACCCCGTGCCGCTCCAGGCCACGGCCGTCTACGGGGTGATCAGCACTGATCCTGTCTATCTCTGGATGGCCCAGGAAAAGGGCTTGTTTAAGAAGCATGGCTTGAATATTGACATGACGCATATCCCAACGAATCAGGCTGTCCAGGCTTTGGTCGGAGGTAAGGTCCAATTCACCACCGCCGGGCCGCAGGTTGTGGAAGCCGTGTTGGCGGGCGGAGACCCCGTCTACATCTTGGGTGTCATAAACAGTTTTGTCCTGTCGGTGTACGGCAAACCAGAGATCAATGGGATTAACGGTTTGGCTGGAAAGACCATCGGGGCGACCAATAAGGGAACGCCCACCGATATCGCCGCTCGACTCATTCTGAAACAACACGGTCTCGCGCCCGATGCTGACGTGAAGTTCGCTTATCTCAAAGAACTACCCGCTCTCGTCGCCGCGCTCAAAGAAGGGATTATTGATGCTGCGGCCATCACGCCACCCAACACGCTAACCGCGAGAAACCTCGGCTTGAAGGAGCTGCTGAATATCACGGCTTTGAAGATGCCCTTCGTGCAGCATTCCGTGGCGACCACGCGATCCTATATCAACACAAACCCCGAGAGCGTGCGGCGTTTCGTTCGCAGCGCCCTGGAAGGGCTGGACTATACCCGAAAGAACCGCGCAGACGTGATATCTGTCATGTCGAAGTACACCAAAATAAACGATAGCGCGCAGCTGCACGAGGCCGTGGATGCCTATGAAAAAGCCTGGGAGAAGATCCCCGTGTCGTCCCAAGCTGCCATCCAAGCCGTGCTTGCGGCGTCGCCGAACCCCAAAGCCAAGGGGGCGAAGTGGGACCAGTTTGTCGATGATCGTTTTGTCAAGGAGATCGTGGCGGGAGGCGCCTTGAAATAGCCCACTGCGGATTTCGTCCTATTCGAGATCGTACTCAACAGACAGTTGCTCGCTTAGTTCCCTCAGACCTTTGACCACGGAGCCGT
>JBFJNS010000541.1:0-1567 GCA_041618055.1 Binatia bacterium | reverse complement strand
GCGCCTTACTTGCGCTGCGAGGTCGAGCACCGCTCCCGAAACTCGAAGTTTTGCTTCTTCAAACCGGGCAGCCGCCACCCGCTTTTTAAGCGGCATGTAAAAAATATCCAAAAAGCTCATTACCGCGCTTAGCTCGAGATCAGGACGCCCGCCATGAGCGAGGGGAAACAGAATCTCTGCTTCGAATATCGGATTCTTCAGCAGCCCCGCCTGCACCAGATCGGCTTGAGCGACACCCAAGTCGGAATAAACCGCCTGCAGCTCCCGATTGTTTAACAACGCGATCTGGACGGCCCCGTCGACCGTGAGTTTATCCCTCAGCAACGTTCCGAGCTTTTCCGCGGCTTCTTTATCCAGTTCGGTTCCATTGTTCCAAAACAACTTAGCTGCGCCGCGCTCCACGACAAGTGTGCTGACTTCGTCGAAGCCGGCGTTCATGCTCATCGTCGTACACCCGCTCATGAACAAAAGGAAAGCCGACAAGTACCCGGCCCTTGGTCCCGACAACATCTGTATTTACCTCCCTGTAAACTGCTACTTCATCATCTCGATTTTAATGATTGCTTTTTTCTGAACATCGATGGTAAAGCGAATTTTATCGCCGAATTTCAATCCCTCCATGAGAGACGGAGGATCGACTCGATACCCCATCGTCATGGCCTCCATGAAACCTTTGATTTCCCCATGCTCCACCACGATCTGGCCGGCATTGGGAACCGTTGTCAGGACCTTGCCGTCTCCCACGACCATTTCCTGAGCGGCGGCCTGAGCCGATCGATCACCCCGCGTAGTCTCCGGCACCGGGTTGACGGCTACCGCCGGCCGTACAGATGGGATATCCGCTGCTGTATACGCGAGCGTTCTGGGAAGCGGCCGTTCGGGTGCAGCCATCGCCTCGAAATGGGCCGGATGATTCGTGGCCAAGGGCTGCATCTGGTATGCGCAGCCAGCTAACATCGCAAAGCTGACCGCAAGAATTAACCAACTGTAGGATCTCATCGTTTTCCCTTTCCCATTTCTCAGTTTTTGAGTTTTTCGATTTTTGTAATCGCACGTTTGTTGGTATCGATCGTAAAGCGTATCTTGTCCCCCTCTTTGACGGTTTTCAGAAGAGATTTCGGGCTGACCTTATATCCCATCGTCATCGCGTCCATAAAGCCTTTAATCTCCCCGTGTTCGACGACGATCTCCTGGGTCTGTGGAACTAACGCGAGCACTTTTCCATCGGCAGTTACGAACTTCGGGACGTTCTTGGGTCTCAGCGAGGCCAGATAGGTTGAAACGTCGATCAATTCTTGAACAGTCATGTCTGCATTGAAGTTGGGCATTTTGGATTTGCCGTCCGGCCCACGGTATTTTTTGGCGCCAACCGCATCCGGATTGATAGTCGATTCGGTAAAATACTCCAGAGGATGCAGGGGACCCATCTGACTCAACTCCGGGCCAACGTTCTGTCCCTTTTCAGGCGCCGGAAATGTCTCGCCCCGCACCTCGTGACAGGAATAGCAGCTGAACTTGTCGAACACCGCCCGCCCCTTAGCCGCATCTCCCTTTGGCATAGCAAACT
>JBFJNS010000540.1:0-1608 GCA_041618055.1 Binatia bacterium | reverse complement strand
ATTAATATGAGGCATTAGAACGCACTCCTCATGGCAAGGCCGCAGGCAATCATGAGCGATGGCGCATCGTTTGCCAGGACTTCTGCATTAATTTTGTTGGCCAGGCTCATGTGTGCAAAGGGGTTGGCGGTGCGCACTTCAACACCGGTCTTTTCGGCGATCACTTGGTCGGAGCCTTCAATTGACGCGCACCCGCCGGCCAGTACAATCCTGTCCACCTGGCCTACCTGGCTCGAGGAATAAAAAAACTGCAGTGATCGATTGACCTGCTGCGCCATCGATTCCTTGAACGGCTCAAGTACCTCCGGTACATAGTTGTCGGGAAGCCCGCCCTGTCGCTTGGCAAGCCCTGCCTCTTCGTAAGTCAGTCCGTAGCGGCGCTGGATCTCCTCCGTAAGCTGCCTGCCGCCAAAAGTCTGTTCCCGTGCGTACACAATCTTGTTGTCCGTAAGTACGCTGAGGGCCGTCATCGTAGAACCGATGTCGACCAAAGCTACGGTCTCGCCGATTCCACCCGTGGGCATGTCTTTGGCGATTACGCTGAAAGCGTTTTCCAGGGCAAATGCTTCAACGTCGATGATTTTGCAACTGAGTCCGGCGATGTCTGAAACCGCGACGCGCGCATCGACGATCTCGGAACGCGAGGCGGCGAGAAGCACGTCCATACGATCGGGATCCGATTCGCTGGCCCCGATGATTTCGAAGTCCAGATTGACCTCGTCTAGAGAGTACGGAATATATTGATCTGCCTCCAGCTGGATCTGGGTCTCCATTTCATCCTCGGAGAGATTGGCGGGCATGGTGATGACCTTGGTGATTACCGAGGAACCGGCAACCGCCAGGGCGGCAAATTTGTTCTTGGTCCCCGCGCGTTTCAAGGCTCGGCGGATGGTTTCACCCACTGCCTCCACGTCTGTGATGTTCTTTTCCACCACGGCGTTTGAGGGCAAAGGTTCGACGGCATAGCTCTCAACCTTGTACTTGCTGCCACCACCGCTCAGCTCCAGCAGCTTGACAGCAGTGGAGCTCACGTCGATGCCGATGACCGGCGTATGCTTTCGAGAGAACAAACCCACGATTTTTCCTTTTAATCCCCGCGGTTAGCGAAATTTTGTACGCTCATACATTAACTGGCCTAACTATAGACCATGAAAATTGTCAAAGCCAAAGTCGAATCCGCCGCTACTCAGAGGCTTAGCGGCGATCCGGGGCACGATTCCGGCGGGGGCATAAAAGGCTCCCCGGTGCTTCCGGTCCCGGTCCCTTGGCGGATCCGAAGGCGCCGGCTCTCGAGGCCGCTTTTCCCGGCGTCCGGGAGGCCTGCGTCCCCGCCTTGGGCCGCAAAATGCGCCTTAAGGCGCTCGCGACCGCAGGGGTGTGAAGCGCCTCGCAAATTGAACTAAAGTGCCGAAACGATTGGCACCCCTTGGGTTAGAGTGTAGTCAATGTCACGACTTTCGAGCGCCCTGCGCGTAGTCGGATTTCTCGTTCTCCTCGGCGGGCTTGGTTCGCTGTTGGTGGCCGCCGGGGTTTACTGGTACCTCAACCCCAAGCTTCCCTCCATAGAGGTCCTGAAGGACGTCAAACTTCAGGTGCCCCTGCGCGTCT
>JBFJNS010000539.1:0-1614 GCA_041618055.1 Binatia bacterium | reverse complement strand
GGTGTTGGATTTGGATGGGACCGTACGCAGGACGTGGAAAGAGATCCAGGAGTTCTGGGACGAGGAAGAGGAGTACACGCCGGGATAAGTTGACATGAGAATTAGGCTTGACGTTTTTCCTTGGGTGCAATCTCGCTGCGCTCCGATAGGACCTCGTCGGTTTTGAGCGGTAAACTAGTTGTAAGTTTGGAGCCGTGGTCAATTGAAGCGGGGATGAGAATTCGTTGCGTTGTCTTAGTACCGCCCCTCTCCCAAAAACTCGCCGTTTGAAGTAACCTTCCCTGAGTTCCATGAGAGTTCGATATTGGTGGGCCCTCGCTCTGGTTTGCACGTTGGTCGGTGTGGTGCTGTGGCAGCAGTACCACTCGGCTTCAGCCGGCCCGTCGTTCACATTTCGAGGCGAGACGATGGGCACGACCTACACGATCACCGTGCACGGAGCGCCTGCCGATGCCCTGGCCGGACTTCCGGCGGAAATCGATGCGCGGCTTCGGGCCATAAACAAATCCATGTCCACTTGGGATCCCCAGTCCGAGATTTCGCGCATCAATGAAATGCCCGCCGGTCAATGGGTGACCGTTTCTGAAGACTTCGAGCGGGTGCTGAACGCGGCGATGTCGCTGAGCGAGGTGACTCAGGGTGCGTTCGATGCGACTGTCGGACCGCTGGTCAACCTTTTGGGCTTCGGGCCTTCTGTGCGCGGCGAAGCGCCCGACCCCGCAGCCGTTGCAGCCGCCCGGCGTCGCGTCGGCTACCGCAATCTCGTTGTCAGCGGACGGCGCCTCAACAAGCGGGTCCAAGGCATATATCTTGATTTTTCAGCGATTGCCAAGGGTTACGGTGTCGATGCCTTGTCTAAAATCCTGCGCCGACGCGGCGTCGGCAATTATCTGATCGAGATCGGGGGCGAAGTCGCGGTTTCAGGTCGGGCACCTGGAGGTGAGCCCTGGGCCATCGGCATCGAGCGACCGGAGGAGAGTATACGCAGGGGCGTTGAGCTTCAGTCGGTGGTGCGCCTCACACATGGCGCCCTGGCAACCTCTGGCTCGTACCGGCGCTTCAAGCGTCGGGAGGCAGAGAAAAGCCATCACATCATCGACCCCCGCACAGGGTTATCCACTAACTCTTCGCTGGTATCGGTCACTGTGTTCGCCCGGGATTGCATGACCGCGGACGGTATTGCCACGGCCCTTATGGTCATGGGGACGGAGGCGGGGCTACGATGGGTGGAGGCGCGACCTGAGGTGGAGGCGATGTTCCTTGAGGCCACGCCCGAAGGCGGCTTCAGACAGCGGCTCACTCCGGGGTTTCAGCGGCTCGTGGAAATGACCAGCTAGTGTCTCGCCAAAATGTTTGCTGCGATATCTTTTTAGAAGGCTTTAAACCGGCTCGGCTAACCTCGGCTGCTCTACCGGCCGGGTTACCAAGGTGATGGCCACGTCCCGCTAAATATTAACATATCTTCCTTTGCTATCACTCTCATGCTGCGTGCCGCTAGCATTTCAACTTGTCATTGTATTGCAAATTGCAATCAGAAAAACTCTTTATTTTTAACTGGTTACAATAATCCATTGCAAATTGCAATCATGTTCGTCCCCAGGCCTTAGCGTCCCC
>JBFJNS010000538.1:0-1623 GCA_041618055.1 Binatia bacterium | reverse complement strand
GCCTAGAGAGGAGCATACCTCTGATGGGGCAATTTGCCCAAAAGTGACATCCGTCGGTTAGCTCTGAGCGCAATCACTTTAGAGTGTCAGGCCAGAAATGGATTATCACGACAACCGTCCAAACGACTCCACAGACAACCCAAGTGATGTTTGGATGAGCCGCTTGCCATTCCAGAATTTGCCTTTGGAACATCGCGCGAAGTTAAAAAAAGTCTAACACCCCCGGCCCATTGAAAAATCCAAAAATCTTGCGATAGCATTGAAAAATACACACAGGTAAGAGAATTCCAAATTACACGTAGAATTAATTATGACCCTGTGTATGAAATCTTCTTATATCTAGTGAACCTCTTACGAATATTGATTTTTATAAACCGCCTAAATTTTAGGCAAAGTAACGAAACGGCACGGATTCTAGCGCCCTCGAATAATCCGTCAACCGAGTTGCCCACAGGAAATGGGGATAGTTGCGTGGAGCTCGATCTCGCAGTCAAGGCAACCGCGGGGCTGGGGTTTGAACTGTTCCTCGAGTTTACGCGCGCCCACGGGGCGCACGATCCCGTCTCGCCTTTCAGATGATGGATCCAGTCAAAATTTGAGATTCACACCAAGCGTCGTGAGCAATCTTTGACAAACTTTCGTCGTGCAGGGGTCCTCGCTGGGACGCAACGACAGCGAACCGCCAGGCGCGCCGGATCCGGCGGCCCTGGCGGAGCAAACCGTCAACGCAACAGGGGACACCTTAAATCGGCGAAAGGCGCACAATCTCAATCGACGTTGACAAGACGTCGGCTTAAGTGCTTGAGGACGTTTTCGGAGGCGCCGGGGCGCCGGCCGGCTGCTCGCCTGCTTTTGCAATAGCGGCTTCCCGGTCGGCCGCCTCCTTGGCGAGTCGCAGCGCACGCAGTCGCGCGGTCTTGCGGGCGGTTTCCTGGGATGCTTGTTCCCACGGTTTTAGCGGTGGCTTCGGCTTTTTGAACACAGCTCTATCTTTTCTGTCATGCCTGTACGTCATCTGAAAACCACTGCTCCCATTGTCGAAAACGATTGGCGCCTTGGTGGCACAGGCTTATTGTCGTCGGTTACCCTGATCCGAGAGAGGCCCGCACGGGGACGGGCCGCTTCACACCGTCCGAGATCTGCCGATACGTTAGCCGACGATCGAAAGGTTCTCCGCGGACGTCTTGCCGTTCTGACCGCTCTGCAGCTCATACTGCACCTTCTGGCCTTCAGCGAGGTTCGCGAGGCCGGCGCGCTCAACGGCGGAAATATGCACAAAGGCGTCCTTCGAGCCGTCTTCCGGCACGATGAACCCGTAACCCTTCGCTGAATTGAACCACTTCACGGTTCCTTTAGTCATAGGTTTTCCAATCAATGTGTTGTGCCCGCCTGACACGCTGCCTAGCAGGTCTTCTCACCGAAATCGCTATTACGGAAAACGGTAACGGTCCCCAGGTAGGGAGCGGCTTCACTGCCACGACCGACCAGCGGTCCTACGAATAGATATGGACCTGCATCGCGGTTAAAGCAAGGCAATTGCCGCACGAGCCGTGTAGATCGGCCTCCGACCTGGACAGCGCTAACCCGTCAGCGTGCGCAGCACTGCGACATAGTGGCAAGCCG
>JBFJNS010000537.1:0-1632 GCA_041618055.1 Binatia bacterium | reverse complement strand
GCCCTGTGAACGGGAGGCACCGGACCGACGAACTTCGAAAATGAAAGGACCACGCCCCTTAGGGCAAGGTCGTGTGTCTAGCCGTCATTAACATGGAGGAGACCATGCTAAAGAAGCACTGTTCTTTGATGGCACTTCTTGTTGTCGCCATCGTTGCCATGGCTTGGGGGTTAGTCTCGGCCCAAGATCCCTACTACAAGGGCAAGACGGTACGCATCATTGTAGGGGCGTCTCCGGGGGGCGGCTACGATACATACTCCCGCACCATTGCGCGTCACCTGGGCAAGCATATTCCTGGCAATCCAACCATGGTGGTGGACAACATGCCGGGAGCGGGCTTTTTAATTTCGGCGAATTATATTTACAAGGCGGCGAAACCTGATGGCCTGACCATCGGCCATTTCATCGGCGGGCTGTTCATGCAGCAGTTCTTGCAGTCCAGGCCTGGGATTGAGTTTGAATCCCTGAAGTTCGAGTTCATGGGAGCCCCAGGGCAGGACAATTATATGTGCGGATTATCGTCAAAGCTTGGGATTAACAGCGCCGAACAGTGGTTTGCTTCAAAGACGCCGTTTACGCTTGGCGGAGTTGGACCGGGGTCCGGGACGGATGACCTCCCTAAAGTGCTCATGGCGGTGGCGGGTCTACCGGCTCGCATTGTGACGGGCTTCAAGGGGACGGCGGATGTGCGGCTGGCCTTTCAGGCGGGAGAAGTTCAAGGGGTGTGCAACGCCTGGGAATCCTCCAAGGCGACGTGGCGAAAGGAGCTTGATAACAAGGAGATCGTCATCCTTCTCCAGATGATCGGCAAGCGCCACCCGGATCTGCCCAACATCCCTCTCGCCATAGACTTTGCCAAGACCGACGAGGCTCGTAAGCTCATTCGCTCGGCCGTGCATACCTTTGGCCCGACATCGCGGCCTTATGTTCTTCCTCCAGGTACGCCCAAAGATCGCGTCACCCTTCTGCGCAAGGCTTTTATGGAGACAATGAAAGATCCCGAGTTTCTAGCCGAAGCACAAAAGGCGAAATTGGATATCAACCCTCTCGACGGCGCCGAACTGGAGGTCAATGTCAAGGAAGTTTTTAGCCTTGAGCTAGCCTTCGTGCCGAAACTCAAGGAAATTCTCAAATAGATACCGCGCCTCCCTCTTTACGACAGAGCTGACATTTAAGCGCACGCCTCGCTGGGCGTGGAAGCGGCGTGATGGACTTCGAGGCTGGAACTTCTGACAAATCGACCCAGCGATGGGGAAGCGCGCTTGCCGCGTTGGATCGTCTTTCGGTCGGCCGCGCTCATTGGCGATTGCTGCTGCTCAGCGGTTTGGGCTGGATGTTCGACGGCATGGACACGATCTTGCTGTCGCTGGTTCTGCCTGCGCTGGTACTGGAGTGGCAGCTCACCCCAACTCAAGCAGGGTTGATCGGGACGGTGGATCGCTTGGGTGCCCTCTGTGGTGCCGCGCTCGCCGGATGGCTAGCCGATCGTTACGGCCGGCGCGTCGTTTTCCAGGCCACGTTGCTCCTCTACTCTCTGGGCACGGGTCTACTGGCTTTTACGGCCAGGCTGCCGTCGTTTTTGTTCGTCCGTTTTTTTGTCGGCATGGGTTTGGGTGGGGAATTGCCGGTGGT
>JBFJNS010000536.1:0-1658 GCA_041618055.1 Binatia bacterium | reverse complement strand
GGCCGCACCTTTGCGTGGATTCTCGGCCTCAAAGATCCCAGATTCGTGCTAGGCTATGCTTCAATAGAAATCGACGTCGCCCTTCAAAACGGCGAGCTTGACGCGCGCAGCAATAACAGCAGCGAAGTCTTGCGGCGCTTCCCCGACGCCTTAAAACCCTCTTCTCATCTCAACCTTCTTGCCCACTTAAAAATTCCGCGAGAGGCCAAAGATCCGGAATTCGATCACCTGCCCCAGCTCGATACTTTTGTCCAATCGGAAAAAGAGCGGCGTTTGCTCGGTTTAATCCGCGCCACTCGACAGGTTGGCACGCCGTTCCTCATTCCCCCGGGGACGCCCAAGGCCCAGGTGCAAATACTGCGGGATGGCATGAGCAAAGCATTTAACGATCCAGAATTTAAGAAGCTCTATCTAAAGGTCACAGGAGACGAGGTCAGTCCGCTTAGCCCGGAAGAGCAGCAGGAGACCATCCGGACAATCCCGCGCGACCCTGAGACCGTGGGGATATTTAAACATATCAACGGCAGCCAGCCGTTGCCGCCTCGTTAGGCATAGCCCTCCTTTGCCGGGCTGACATGTCACTGACAGAGGGGTGCGGTATAAAGTCGATCGCGAACTGTCGCGGGTCACCAAATAAGCTTCGTGGCCTTAGAGAAAAAATGCTTTTTTGGACTGACCCGCGTCAAGTAAAAAGCCTATCGCATTGATCGCACGCACCATTCGTCGACTCTGTTCGCATCCACATGCTATCGGGGAGCGGTGATCTTTCTCTTGCCCGTCATAATCAACCGAACCGAAAACGGAGCACGGAAAACATGAAACTGCCGGCATTCTATCTTTTCGCCGTGACTGTCCTCCTCCCTGCTCCGCTGCTCGCTCAAGCGAGCAAACCGCTGACTATCTCTCAACTGGTTACCTATAATGGCAAAGACCGCGAGCAGGTGCTCTATGCCGGGGCGAAAGCCGAAGGTAAGGTGACCTGGTATACTTCGCTGGCCGGCGCGTCCTACAAAGCCATGATCAAGGCCTTTGAAGGCAAATATCCCGGCGTTCCAGTCGAAGCCTACCGGTCCAACGGGAGCGACATCACTAATCGCATGTTCGAAGAGGCCAAGGCGAAACGGCCCATCGTCGATACCATCGAAACCACTGAAGCCAACTTGATGTTTCAACGCGAGGCATTCTTGTTACGCCCCTATCACTCGCCCCATTTCGCCAGGTACCCCGACGACGCGAAAGTAAAAGGCGAACGGGGGCTGTTTTTCTGGGGCACGGCGCGGGAATCGTACATCGGCTTTGGCTACAATAAGAACCTTCTCCCCAAAAGTGCGGTACCGAAAAACTACGAAGACCTGCTCCATCCGGCCCTCAAAGGCCGCCTGGGTCTGACCATCGACGATACCAGCAGCAAAGTCATCGGCGCGATTCTGAAAACACGCGGTCCGGAACTAGTGAAAAAATTGACGGGCCAAGGAATCAGTCTGCACACAATCATCCCGCCAGCCTTACTCGACCTCATCGCAGCAGGTGAGCTGGTGGCCGGCGCTGCGATCTTTCGCAACCATGTCATCGTGGCGCAGCAAAAGGGCGCGCCGGTAGAATGGGTGCCGATGGATGTCGTGCCCACCAACGTCGGCGGCGTCGCCATCGCCGCACAG
>JBFJNS010000535.1:0-1666 GCA_041618055.1 Binatia bacterium | reverse complement strand
GGCAGCATCACTGAGATTACGGAAGAGGATTGGGATCGGACCCTCGACGTGAATTTGAAAGGCGCGTTCATTGTTTCGCGCCTGGCGATTCCAAAGATGAAAGCCCGCGGCGGCGGCGTGATTCTGCATATTGCGGCCAGGTCGGGAATGCTTGGACAATCGGGGCGCGCCGCCTATTGCGCGTCGAAGGGGGGGATGGTGCGGCTTACCGAAGCCATGGCTATGGACCACGCCCCGGATAGAATCCGCGTGAACTGCATATGTCCCGGTCCGACGCGCACGCCTATGGTGGATACGACGACGCCCGAGAAACTGGCGCGCTATAAAACTCGGGTGCCCCTGGGTCGCATCGGGGAGCCTGAAGATGTCGCTTATGCAGCGCTCTATCTGGCTTCGGAAGAGGCTTCCATGGTGACAGCCGCGATTTTGCCGGTGGATGGCGGAATGCGCCTAACCGGACCATAATTGAAATTGAACAAGCGAATAAATTGCCGTTGGAGAGTATGGGAAGCATGGTAGAAGGCGAGAGCCAAAAAGCTGGAAATGGGGTTTGAGCGATGGAAAATGAGGCGGTTAGAGCGTAAATTTCGTAATGAATCTAAGACACTCGTTTGAACAGGTTAAAGTCTGGCATCGGAGGTTAGAATCGAAACGAGGAGCCGCCATGATTGATATAAGGCCATTGGGTATCGAAGACTACGCTGAGCGTCATAGCAAACCGCTCTCCGACTTACACTCCAAATTATGGTTTGAGACGTTTGCCAAGTCGCACAGTGCTGCGATGATGGTGGGGCCGCTGGAGGGGGCTTTTCTCAAAATGTTGGTGCACCTGACCGGGGCGCGGCGGATCTTGGAGATCGGCATGTTCACTGGTTATAGCACGCTGGCGTGGGCTGAGGCGTTGCCCAAAGGCGGTCATATCATCAGCTGTGACATCGATACGGCGACGACTGAGATCGCCAAGCGGTATTTTTCTCAAAGTGCTCATGCCGATAAAATTGAGGTCAAACTCGGACCGGCTTTGTATTCACTCAAGTTCATTGAGGGACCCTTCGACATCTGCTTCATCGATGCCGACAAAGAATCCTATGAAGAGTACTACGAAGCGTGTATGGAGTTGGTGCGCCCCAGAGGGCTCATCGTCCTGGACAACATGCTAAGAAGCGGACGGGTGCTCGAGCCCGCGGACCCAGGCACCCAGGTCGTTGATGCGCTGAACAGGAAAATTCGCAGCGATCCGCGAGTGGACAACGTGTTGCTGCCGCTCCGGGACGGAATAATGCTGGTCTACAAACTTTGACCTGGGCGCGGGGCTGTAATTCGCCGCCTCTCGTCAAAGGCCGGCGTGCTTCGTCGTTTGCGACAGATTCGTTCACGGCTCGACTTTCAAAGAAGCAATGCAAATCGACAATGTGGGACTTGTCGATCCATCTCGCTCGGTCCTCCATTTGAGACCCGGCCGAGGGAGAAGCGACCTTAAACCATCGACGGCTCTCGCCGGTACGCAACCCTTCTGGAACAGGCCCAGATTGTTTCAACACAATCAACCTTGATACTTTGAACCCTAAACTTTGAACGGGCTACCCGGCTCTGCAGCGAGAGCGTCCAGGGTTTTTCGCAAATCTTCGGGCAGTGGCGCCGACCACGTGTATCTCTTGCCCCGATG
>JBFJNS010000534.1:0-1667 GCA_041618055.1 Binatia bacterium | reverse complement strand
GCCTCGCCGAGGTGCTGGTTCCCCATCTGCCCGAGGATGGCGGTAAGGGATTCATTGTTTCTGTTCGGCTGCTGCCGCTCGTAGATCCGATTGATGTATTTCAAGATATCGTCTTGAAATCCCACGACGCGCTCTATAGTTTTGCCTGGAAACAAGCGCCGGACATCCTGAATCTTGGCTGCCGCCCGCGGGTCGTCGATCATAACCGTTATGGAGTCGTCGCTGACGTGAAGGGGAACCCAATAATTGGCCTTGAGATAAGCGGGACTGATCTGCTGCACATGCTCACGGGGAAGGTTGTGCGTGTCGTCGTATTCCATGAATGGACAGCGATAGAAAGCGCTCAGGGCCGCCCCCAGCACTTTCCGGTTCAATCGATGCCGTTGCAGCAACACACTTTCGATTGTGACCTGCTGCGTTTGAGCCCGGGCGACGGCGGCCTCGAGATCGCTTCGTTTCAAGAGACCGGCGACGACGAGGGCTTCAAACTTCCCCGGACTCTGTTTTTCGCCGACATGGTTTCGCTGCGATTGCTCATAAAGGGCGCGAATCAGCGTCGCTTCGTCGATGAGACCCTTTTCGACCATCACCGCGCCCAGTTTTCTTTTGGGCCGCTCCCTTTGTTGTTGGTCGAAAGCTTCTTTGAGCTGATCCATGCTGATCAAATCGAGGTGGATGAGCAGCTCTCCGAGAGGAATACGCTGGTGATGCTTGGCGAGAACCTTATCCAAGTCCTCCGAAGACAGGTAGCCGAGGGCAACGCAAACTTTCCCCAGGGCCAGCGTCGGATATTGGCTTTTTTGAACCTCCAGGCTCTGGATAAGTTGTTCCGGTGTGAGCAGTCCCTCCTTGGTGAGGAGCGTGCCGATCTTTGTCGGGATGGCGAGGGCCGGTTGCATGGAGGCGATTCCTTTCCGGTTATCCCAGTTCGTTAGATTCCCTTGGCGCGGCGGCGATTTCAGGGGCTCTATTTGGATATCGGCCGCAATTTTGAAGCCCTTAAGTGACAAACGATGGCAGTGGGCGCCGGTTGCATGTTCGTTAGCCCACGGGCCCGGCACGGTTCGCTCAGGGATACGGATATTTCCCCTCTGCACTGGGACAGTTCGATACCCTTGACAGATTTGGCGCCCGTTTGTATTCAACGGCTAAGTTCTCGATTCAATTGACGGCGTAGGATGGCGCGCAATTATTTGCGGGGAGGGTCCGATGGATCTACAGGAACTCGGTCATTGGATGAAAGAAAGAAATTTAAAGGGCCATTGGGAACATTCCGAATGGTCGCAAACCGTCAGACCCTGTTTGTGGAAGGGGAAGGATATTCTTTATGCGCTGAATCTCGCCGGTGACTTGATTACCACCGGGGAGGCCGGCCGGCGGACGATCCAGATGAGAAATCCGGCACTAGCCGCGGGCATGACCAACACGGTGCATATCTCCGTCCAGCTGGTGAAGCCGGGAGAGATCGCAGCGGCGCACCGTCACACGGCGGCGGCCATCCGCTTTGTGATCAAGGGAACGCCGGATGCCTACACCGTCGTGGAGGGCGAGCGCTTTCCGATGAACGAAGGAGATTTCATTACCACGCCAAACTGGACCTGGCACGACCATTTCAATCACTCCAAAGAACCGGTGATGTGGCTCGACGGTCTGGACGTGCGGCTGGT
>JBFJNS010000533.1:0-1692 GCA_041618055.1 Binatia bacterium | reverse complement strand
CTGATAGATGGGTCCAAGCACGAGATGTCAGGCCTACAGCCGCGCCGCAACGCGTCCACGATCGAGAGTCAATTCGTGAAGGAATGCATCTATAACGACTTCGCTTGGCATACCTTTGTCGTTCGAGTCGAATCTTGGGCGGCCGAGCTCAAGGCACAATTCGGTGTGCGAAGGCATCCCGGAGATCCAGAGCCCGATCCGGCCATCAGGTCGATATATGGTTCATTCATACCAGTCATACATGAAGATCGCAAGCGGGAAAGACTCCGTCGGAACCCTGACTTACCAGTCAAGGACAAGGGGCCAGACCAAGTCAACCATGACGCCAACTGCTTGGGCCGCATTCAAGCCTTGCGGATAGGGGGGTCCCAGGAGCGCGGCCCCTGGTTTCTGACATTGGATCGGGTCCTGCTAGAAGCAGACCGTAGGCATGCGCCCCTGATGCCATTGGCCGTGCACTGTCGGGCTTTTTTAGAATACCTAACATTGTATGCCCCGACGGTTGTCACACCCACGACGGCAAGCAGTGCCCGCCAGGCAATCGTCCGGCACATTATTGGACATCCAAGACGCAAGCATCTAGAGGCAGATTACCTCAACTACACGGCGCAGCGGCTGCAGCTAGAAAAAACACAGATACCCACACTAAAGAAGATCATCCAAACTCATCCTCTCGGTCCAAAGCTCAGCAACGCAATCAAACGTAACCGCCGGGGAGAGGCTGATCAAGTGTTCCAGACGGTGGCGCTAGACGAGGCATTCATCGACAAGGTGTTGCGAAACGATGAACTCAAGAAAACTCTGGATCGGCTCGTTCGCGAAAACGAAGAATTGAAGAAGAAAAACGGCGACCCAGGCCCCCGCGCACTTTCAGTTCAATTATCGCAGAATACGAGCGTCGAAGTAAATCAAAATGTGGTGGCAGATTTCGACTCCGACTTCAACGATTTGCTAGCTCTTCTCAGGGCGGTCGGCGCACTGGACGAACCAAAGCTCGGCGCACCCCCAGAATCAACCGACCGCCCGGGGCGTATGGCGTGGCTGCGACGCGGCGCGGACCTCCTCAAGGACGGCACGATTATTGCAGATGGAGCACGGGCGACCCTCCCGGTTTTTGCGCGCCTGATTAAGCATCTAGAACCCATGCTATGACAACGGCGTCCTAACCCCAGTCCTCTCAGCAACCTCAAGCGCCTCAGCGTACCCAGCATCAACATGCCTCACAATCCCCATCCCTGGGTCAGTACGAAAAACCCTTCGAGCCTTTTCAGCAGCCAGGTCGGATCCATCCAAAACAACCACCATTCCCGCGTGCGTCGAATAGCCAATTCCCACGCCGCCGCCATTGTGCAAGTGCACAGAATCCGCCCCAGCGGCAATATTCACCATGGCGTTTAGCAGAGGCCAATCCGCAATTGCGTCGGATCCATCTTTCATGCCTTCGGTTTCGCGGTACGGGCTCGCCACAGACCCACAATCCAGGTGGTCCCGCGTGACTGCGATGGGTCCGATTTCTCCTTTGGCGACGAGGTCATTCATGGCGAGGGCGAATTTGTCCCGTTCGCCCATGCCGAGCCAGCAAACTCGTGCCGCGAGTCCTTCCCAGGGGAGATTCTGGTCGGCCAAATCGATCCACTTGCAAAGAGATTCGTTTTCGGGGAACATCTCCTTCACGAGTTGGCCGGTTCGTCG
>JBFJNS010000532.1:0-1716 GCA_041618055.1 Binatia bacterium | reverse complement strand
GGATGGTCAGGTTGGGCCGGGAGATCATTCGCTTGATTGTCGAAGATTACGGGCCCGAGGAAGTGCTCAAGCGGATCTCCGACCCCTACTGGTTTCAATGTCTAGGATGTGTCCTCGGCTTTGATTGGCACTCCTCCGGCGTCACCACCACCGTGTGCGGTGCGTTGAAGGAGGCGCTCAAAGGCCGGGAGCGCGATTTCGGGTTCGTTATCGCCGGCGGCAAAGGGGCCACATCGCGCAAGACTCCTTCGGAAATCGCCGCCGCAGCCGACAAGTACCCGCTTGCCGGCGATGCCGGCGATCTCGTCTATTTGAGCCGACTTACCGCAAAGGTCGACAACAACGCCATTCAAGACGGCTTCCAGCTTTACCACCATAACTTTTTCTTCACCTTCGCTGGCTCCTGGGCAGTGATACAACAGGGCATGAACGATCGCTTCGCCCGGCGCTATCATTGGCATTCGGCGACGATTCAGTCGCTCACTAAGGATCCTCACAGCGCGATCTGCAGCAACCTAAGGCTCGACCGCACCTTGAACCTGGTAGCATCGGAGAGCGAAGCGGCGCAGAATGTTGTGACAGATCTTTCCCGTGAACATCCTGAAATACTCTTGAACGAGTTGCGCAAACTCCAGATGCTGTCGTTGCCCTCGCATCATTACATCACCGAACGGGATCTTCGTCCGGACTCTATTGCGAAGATTCTGCTCAAGACCTACGAAATGCAAGCCAGGAACTTTCAAACGCTCCTCGCCATGCCAGGAGTCGGCGCGAAAACATTGCGCTCGCTCGCGTTGATCGCCGAGATCACCTATGGCACACCGGCCTCCTGGAAGGACCCCGTCAAGTTTAGCTTTGCCCATGGCGGCAAGGACGGTCACCCTTACCCTGTTAACCGAGGGGTTTATGACGGTTCGATCGAAATTCTGCGCAAGTCCGTCGAACGCTCCGGGCTGGACCAGACGGAGAAGAACCTGGTCCTAAAAAGAATTCTGCAGCTCTTTCCCGAAAACGCCTCGTTTGCTAGGTATTGAGTATTGCGGAACCGTTCTGACCGAGAACGCTCATGGCCGATCACGAAAAATTCCTTGCTTCGGGAGGAGATGCCCTTTCAGCCTATGGAGATGAATCACGCGCCATTGCTGGACCCAAGCCCGCCAAGGCGAGCCAAGCTCTGAAGGATTTCAGCCTCCGGATTGGGTCCATCTTCACGCTCATATTGACCTGGTGGGTTTTGAGTCTCTTTTTCCCACCCACTTTGATTCCGAAACCTTTGGACACGTTCGCGGAGGTGGCGGCAATTATAGGCACGGGTAACTTCTTTGACGAGATGGGAGCCACCCTGCGCCGCGTTCTGGTCGGCTTTGGCCTGGCGATGATTGTCAGTATCCCCCTTGGCATTCTCATGGGGACACTAAGAAGCCTTGAGAGCTTCTTCGAGCCCCCGGTCATTCTCGGCCTTACCATGCCGGGTCTTATCTGGGCGGTGTTGATGATTATGTTCTTCGGATTGAACGAAGCCAGCGCTTACGCCGCCGTGGCGATCACGATTATGCCCATGTTGGCGATCAGCATCTGGCAAGGCACCAAATCCATCGACAAGGACCTTATCGACATGAGCACCGCCTTCCATGCAACCCCCTGGTCCAAGGTCGTCGATGTCATTCTACCTCAGCTCATTTCCCACATCCTGGCCGCAATCCGTTACGGCCTGGG
>JBFJNS010000531.1:0-1743 GCA_041618055.1 Binatia bacterium | reverse complement strand
CGCCTGTGTTATCTCGCGTTATTTTCCCGCGCATATGCGCCAGGTTGTTTGCCCTGCGTTGTCCCGGCGTTTGAGGCTTCCGATTTTCCTGTACGATGTGCTCTAAGGCCTCGGCGTCTTTAAAGGCCCCGCGGGCCACAGCCAGCATGTCTCCGCGTCTCAGCTTTCTCACAATTTTCCCTTTTTCATGAGCCGAAAAATCTCAGCGGCACCCTGCTGGGTAGAGTGATCCCTGAAGGTCCTAGATCGGAACTCCTGATGTTCTTTGACCGATGCGGTTTCCGGCGGAGGTGCCTTGCGCAGACTTGCGGGCAGATTCCGCCTTGCAGCATTTCGGAGAGACTGTGCAGAGCGGCCCCCTGTCCTTGCCCGCCACGCATCGAAGCAATCTTCAAGGAGTGCGTGGTCGCTTACGACAGCGCGGCTGATGCGCTCATCATTCCAGCCGCGGCTATCGCGCAAGTACGCAGCAAACGCCTCTGCCGTGTCCGCATTTCGTAATGAAGGAATACGCTGCTGAAGCTTCTTTACGCCGGACACCAGAATTCTAGATGTCACGGCGTTAACGGTTTTTTCGATCTCTCCGAATCGATACGCGATTAAATCGGCGCGGTCTCGATCACCTTTGGCGCGAAGCTTGCTGACCAACTGAGGAACACTACTCGCCTCGTAGTAACGCATGTCCTCTTCGATTTCTTCGCTCCAAGTTGCAATGTCAGAATTTGCGATCTCGCTCTGTAATTGGGTAATTGTTTGGGGATCACTCCAATCGATTTCTGCCGACTCGGCTTCCGCCGGCGTGTTGTCTTCTGGCCGCTGTTCTTTTGGCTTCACCGCACTGAGCCCTGCCTCAATGGCTTGAGCTGCCTCGCGGACCGGATCTAGTTTCGGCTGGCCGGGTTTTACATCTTCATCCGACATGTTGTTCCTCATTATCTGTTCCCGCTCCGATTTCTTGGAAAAACCGTGCTTTCTCTTCGCGGTAGACGGCACGCATACCACGGCGGAGAAGATTTTCGCCGAGGTCGAGGGCCTGCTGACTTGTGAGCTCGGCCTCAATTACCAAATCGCCGTCCGAGACGGTGAATTTCAAATCGTCGTTGAGTTTTGTTTCCATTCTCCGATTTTACCCTCAGTCTGTGCGCATCAAATGCGCGATTTCATGCGCACGATGCGACGAATCTGTGATGCTGATTCCGGCACATCGCCGGCCTTCAAAACGGCGAAAATACGCCGCGTTTTCTCGTCATACCCTTCCGGAGGTGTCGCCAAGTGCCGATCTCGCTTCCACCGTGCACCGCATTCATAGCGGTTGACGCGCTTTAGAATTTCTTTTGCCATGTCGCCGCCGTCGATTTCGTCACCAATCGAATCGGCTAGCCGCATGAGTGCTTCATTTCGTATTTCTAGCCGTTCAATGACGTACCAGGGTGTGTGTCCCGGCCTAAGTGAAAGCCCGAAGGCATCATCCAAAGTAGCGCCCTGCTCGGCGTGTTCTAGGTAGGTGGCCAACCGCTCCGCAATTGCCCGAGCTAGCGCAGGATCGCCCGGGTCAGCGATAAACTCCCGAATTAAAAATACGGTTTGAAGTGGGCCATCTACCGCCGCCGCCTCTTCCGTGGCCACATCAGCCCCGGGAGTGATTTTTTCAGGAGTTTTCGCTTCCATCGTCGAAGCTTCACGTCGCCTCAGAGCCAGTAAGGAGTCCGGCCCGGAAGCATCACCTCGACCTCTCGCTCGTCG
>JBFJNS010000530.1:0-1743 GCA_041618055.1 Binatia bacterium | reverse complement strand
TGAAATCTGTCATCTGATGACCCTATCCGCTCTGGCTAACACGTTGGGAGGAATGGTGAGGCCGATATGTTTCGCCGTCTTTAAATTGATCACAAACTCAAACTTCGTCGGCTGCTCGACCGGCAGTTCGGCGGGCTTAGCTCCTTTTAGAATCTTGTCTATGTACGTAGCAGCGCGCCGCCATAATTCGGTGAGATTCGCTCCGTAGGACATTAAACCGCCGGCATCCAAACTTGCCGAGGTGGCGAAAATTGACGGTAGCCGGCTCTTTGCCGCAAGCTCCACCACTTGTGGTCGAAGGTTAGAAAGCAGCGAGTCTGCCAGGACCAGAAGGCCCCCGGCGCCCTCCTTTTTCATCGTGCTAAAGGCGCGGTCGATATCTTCACGTCCTGTGACCGGAAACGGAAGAACCGTCACGCCGAATGGCGGAGCTGCGTCCTGGATGTCTTTCAACTGGCGCGAATGCAAGCGCAAGGCCGCGTTTAAGAGCACCGCGACGCGAGATACCTCAGGAGCAACCTCCTTGAGAAGCTCGAGCCGTTTGGTGACGAGGACGGAGTGAAGGTTCGACAGCCCAGTGACGTTGCCGCCGGGCCGCGCGAGGCTTTGGACGATCCCTTCTCCCAGTGGATCCGCGGATATCGTAAAGATGATAGGGATGCTCGTGGTCGCCTCCTTCGCAATTGGGACTAAAGGACTACCGGTTACGACAATGACATCGACTTTGAGGCGGACCAGTTCGGCAACCAGCTCTCGCAGCCTGTCGCGCTGTCCTGGTGCCGCACGTCGGAGTTCGATGACGATGTTTTTCCCTTCTGCATATCCCAGCTCTCGCAACCCTTCCCTGAAAGCAGCAATCCAGTGTCTTTCGGAGCCAGTCCCCGAGCGGTCAGTTAGATAGCCGATCCGGTGCACTTTTCCCGGCTGCTGCGCTTGGGCGGAGAAGCAGGGAGCCTGGAGCAGGGCGTATAGAGCAAAAAAAAGGACTGAGTGCTGAGCGATGAGTACAGAGTTTTTCGATATTGATGAGCCACCGTTTGGCGCTCGTCGCTCACACACGTTTAACTGGGTTGTCATAGCTTAGTCCTCGTAACTTAGGACTCAGTCCTGTCACCTGATGACCTTATCCGCTCTCGCCAGCACATTCGGCGGTATTGTCAATCCGATCTGCTTCGCTGTTTTCAAATTGATCAGAAACTCGAACTTGGTCGGCTGCTCGACAGGGAGATCGGCAGGCTTGGCGCCTTTGAGAATTTGTCCACGTACACCGCGACGCGGCGAAGTCGAGCGGGGCCGTCTGGGGCGTAGCTCATGAGTCCACCAACGTCCACGACCTGCGAACCCGCATACATTGCTGGCAAGCGATTCTTGACAGTGAGATCTACAATCCGGTCTCGGTGATTACTGAAGCCCCCAAACGTGACTACGATAAGAGCTTGTACACCTGTTTTGGCTGCAACCCGAAATGAGTTGTTCACGTCCTCATCACCACGCACTTCGAGAGATTGCAGGTCTATCCCTAGGAACTGCGCGGCCGTTGCAGATTCTTTAAACTGGGTATGTGCGACGAGACTCCCGGACGACCACAGAACGGCCACGCGAGATGCGCTGGGAACAGTCTCCTTGAGTAGTTCCAGTCGTTTCCCGGCCAAGTCGGGCGCGATGTCGGTGAAGCCGGTAATGTTACCCCCTGGTCGTGCGAGGCTGGCAATCAGGCCATTGCGTACGGGATCGTCACTGACG
>JBFJNS010000529.1:0-1828 GCA_041618055.1 Binatia bacterium | reverse complement strand
GCTTCCCCACGCACCGGCCATCGAAGTCCTCCTGGAGGTAGAAATTCATTGTCTTCGCAACGAAAGGTTTTCCCAGGCTTCTCAAGTAACCTTTCTACTGCGGACTCCGGGTTCATTTGCGCGAGCCTGCTCCGGTCTCCGTCTTGCCGTAAAGTTCCTGGATGAATCCGGAATCTTCAAGTTCTTTCAAGAAGCGGTTGTCGAAGAAATCCTTGGGGTCCGCCTTGGCAGCCTTGGGGTGGTCCGATACGGCAATGACCGAACGAATGAAGTCCTCGGTCATGTAGGGGACCTTCGGGAATAGAGGCCTGAACGCCTGGTAGGCCTCGTCAAGAATCTCGGCATCGTTGGTCGCTAAGAAACGCGCCAGTGCCCGTTTGGCGACCTCGGGTTCCTCGAGGGTGATCTTGATCGCAGCGACATAGGCTTTTAGAAAGGACTTGATCAGTTCTGGATTCTGCCGCACGAGGGCGCGGCGGGTTACGATTCCGTTATGCACGTACGGGAGATTGAGCGCAGCGATGTTGACCAGCTCTTTATAGCCCAATCGGCGGGCCTGCAGTGTCGTCGGTGGAGAAATCACTCCGGCGGGTATAACTCCTTTTTCGAGCGCAGCCAGAACTTGCTGGACACCGCCCAAATAGAGGAATTTCACATCCTGCCCGGGACGAATGCCTTTTTGCCTCAGAAGCGCGGTAGCGGCATGGTCTGACGACGCTCCCTTGGTCATGACGCCGAGAATCTTGCCTTTGAGATCCGAGACGTCTTTAATCTCGGGCCTCACGTAAACAGAGAACCCGTAGGTGGGCACGCCGATCGCGATATAGAGGAGTTCCGCGCCGCTCAGGATTCCGTTCACCACCGCCCCGCCCGTCATACCCATATCAATGTCGCCAGAGACAATGGTTTGGGTTAGACGCGCGCCTCCGGAGATATAAATGACCTGGAGGTCAAATCCGTAACGGCGGTCCGTTCTTGCTTCGGCCGCCACCCAGAGAGGAATCTGCGCGCCGCTAGGTTGAGGATAGCCTGCCTTGATGGTCAACGTCGAAGCCAGCAGCGGATGAGAGCTAGCCGATAAGATGCCCGCGGAGAAGTAGGCGAGGATCAGAAAAACAGCGCGCCGTCCGGATTTTCCAAAGTGTGACTTCATAAGTTAACTCCTTTTCGACCGATGCTTTGATTCGTAGCATTGGCCGTTTCCATATTTCACCTTGTTTCGGTTGCGGCTCGAAATGGGTCAATCGTTGACGGCATTGCCTGCGCCGCCTAAAAGCGGCCTGCCTTTTCCAATTTCTTTACAAATCTATCGTATGCCAGGTCCTCCGCTTTAAGGCGACGGATCTTTTCATTGCCCGCGCCCAGGAGTCGGATCACGTTTCGCACGCCCTCGACGTTTGGATAGATGCGTCGCTCGTACAGGTTGGCCATGCTTTGATAGCCCTCGGCGGCATCTTCGACCTTTTGGAAGCGGAGCCCGCGAGCCAGGCTCTTCATCACATGGGGCTCGTTGGCCGGATCTTGAATAAAATGAATTGCCTCCAACAAGCCCGCTAAAACGTTTTCCACGGTATCAGGCGAGGAGGCGATAAGGCTTCGCCGCACCAGAACTCCGGTGCCCTGGTAGGGAATTGGCAACTGAGCGAGGTCCGCGAGCGAGCGATAGCCCTTGGCGTTGAGAACAGCGGCAAAAGCGTAACCGAGCTGAGCGCCGTCAATAATCTCCGAAGCAATGGCCTGGGCCCGCACCGAATCGTTGCCGACAACCCTGATTGTAATTCCGTCTCGCTTAGGTTCCAGACCCCAGTGATCCAGAGCCAGCATGGTG
>JBFJNS010000528.1:0-1836 GCA_041618055.1 Binatia bacterium | reverse complement strand
GCCCCGTCCCGCCGCGCCCACCATTAAGACCAATGACGTGAAAATGATGTTGCGGTTTTTGAGGCACTGGAGATAGGCGTTCAAGTTGGCCTTCATTTTCTTCCTGGCGCTGCTCTCGGTTGCGTCGGAGACTTCCGTTCGCTCACCGATCAAAAAGAGAGTGAGCCCCATCAGGACGCTCGGAAGGCCAAAGACGACGAAGGCGGTTTGCCAACCCATATAAAGGAGCGCGAATGAAGCGAGGGCGGGGCCGAGGAGCGACCCCAGATTGCCCGCCGAATGATGAAACGTCAGAGCCCAACCGCGCGATTGGGGATAATAGCGCGATAATATGCTCGACCCGAGCGGATGTTGCGGACTTGAGCCGATGTCGATGGCGACCCGCGCTATCAACAGTTGAGGAAAGCTGCGCACGAAATACTGCAGCATCGCCACGGTGCCGACCATGACGTTGCCCAGCCCCAGCATGGTCGTTCGCTTGAAGAACCCCGTGAAAAAACCGTAAACGGCCTGGAGACCTTGGCCCACGAAGCTCGACACCGCGGAGATGACGCCAAGTCCGAGCAGGCCGAAGCCCAGCTCCGTCATCATCACCGGGAAAAGGACGGAAGTGATGTTGTACTGCAGGTGATTGAGCGTATGGCAGCCGCTGATAAGACCGAGGGCGAGGCGCTTCTGTTCAACCGTCGCTTCGGCGCCGTGCGCGCCAACTTCGGCCACGGGGGCTTGCGATGTTTTTTGATCGTTCATTCAGTTTTCGTTGATCCTAGTTTTTCCCGAAATTTATTCGCCGCGGAGACGCAGAGCTCGCAGAGGGTTTGTTCGAGATGCGCGCTTCTTTCGCTATTCTCCATGCCCTCCATGCCGCGGCGGTAGAGTTTGCAAGCCCTGCTTCATAGAAAACCCCAAGAACATCGCTTTCTAATTCTTGATTGCGGTCAGCTTCCTACCTGTGTACAGGCGACAAGGACACGCTGTCAAACCAGAGCCGTTGTTTTTTGGCAGGGCAACGGCAGAGTTCGTTTCAACTCATTGAATCGATTTCGTTTGTCCAAAAATCCCTTCTTCCCACCGCTGTCCAAAACAAATTCAAAGTTCCTCAACGAGCGTTGATTTCACGGGGATTTTCATTGACGCTTTGCAGTTTTTCAGGGCGAGACTCCCATATCAGTGGCCGCGATTCTAAATCCCCCATCCAGCCGCGGCACGGCTGTCTGCCCCCTTTGGCAAAGGGGGCGGCGAGGACGCTTTGAGGCTGAGCGGGGGATTTGTGCGATCTGGCTAACATTCGAAGAGCTATTTTGGACAAGAGTGCCTTCTTCCCCTTTTTCCAGAAAGGGAGAATTTAAAAGTCTCCCTTTGTAAAGGCAGATTTAGGAGGATTTTGAATGCTGCTTGTCACGACTTTGAGGCGGCCATGAATTCTTCGAACTTTTGCGCAACAGATTTACGTGGCTGTCTGTGTCTCGGACTTCTGGGCGTTGTCCGGAGCCCGTTTAGCCATGAAAAAACTTGCCACCAAACCGATCACCATCAACGCAAAGGCTGTGAGGAAGGCGTACCAGATTGCGTCTCCCAGGGTTGTGACCAGCTTGGGCAACCATTCGGGCGGGATCCGGGATCGAGTGGCCGGTTCAAGGAGGTTTTGGGGATTGGCCAGTTCGCTGCGGAGCGCAGCCGAAAGAGAATCTCCGTCCGCAACGCCGATGCGGCTGAGACCACGCTGCATTTGATTGAGCAGAACCGTGCCCATGAGACTGACAGCGAAAGCCCCGCCAAAGGTCCGAAACAACATAATCGTGGAGGTGGCGACCCCAATGCGGCGAGTCCAGACTG
>JBFJNS010000527.1:0-1885 GCA_041618055.1 Binatia bacterium | reverse complement strand
GGGGCCGGGGGCATGTCGATGAATACGAACGCCTTGAAGGGCTTCGTCCCCCGCAGCCGGACAGCGCCCCAGAGCGGCAGGCATCCATAGGACCAGCCTACGAGAACCGAACGCCGCAGGTCTAGATAATCCAGCAACTTGCACAGATCCGCGCTCTGGGTCGAGTAGTCGTTGCCTTGAACCGTGACGGTAGAGCGACCCTGGCTGCGCGGATCAAAGGTGACGACACGATGAGTCTTGGAGAAGTGAGCAATCTGAGGATCAAATACTTCGGTCGAGAACGTCCATCCCGGTACGAATACTAAGGGTGGGCCGTCTCCGTTTACTTCATAGTAAAGCTCCACGCCCGGCTCAACTTCGAAAAAGGATCCGTTACGCATCTATTCGAACCCTGCGGACCACCTGCTGTGGATGAAGTAAATGCGCAATCGAAAAAACAGATTCGTATTTCATTTATCGAAAACAAATGGAGCCTGGTTTGGCGAAGTAAGTGCGAGTTGAGAACAATACGCGTGTAGGAGGTTAAGACAACTCTTCAGAAGATTACGCAAATAGAATTTGAGAAAATAAGGGAGAAAAGGAACCTGGGCCAGTAGGTTTTTTATTAGTTCATGATTTTGGTCTTGGCTCCTCTCCTCCCGAATTTATGACGACTCGTCAGGGCTTTTTACTTGGCTGCGTGAAGCTTGTCGACCTCTGCTTTGAAAGCATCAAGATCGTAACCCATGCCGTTGAGCACAGTGCTCCATTGCCGCACCGTTGCCGCCGTGGCCACTGCTTCCCGGATCTCGGCCTCCGAAGCACCCTTGGCTCGTGCGTTCTTGGTGTGGCCGTAGACACAGTAACTGCAAGGGATCTGCGCCGCCACCGCGATTGCAATGAGCTCCCGGGTCTTCGCATCAAGCACCGATCCCTCACCCTCCAGAACTTTCCGGGCATCGAGGGCCGCCTTCAGGGCGTGAGTCGGATAGGTATTCTGATAGAACATTGGAGGCTCGCCGGCCACGACAGTCGTGGCGAAAAGAGCCGCCGCTATTGCCACTATGAATGTCTTCATGTGCTTCCTCCTCGGCAGAATGCCGGCCGATTACCGAGCGGCTGGGCAGACCGTTCGGTCCATTGCCCGCAGGCCGTTCGGTTAACCGGTCATAATCCTCTTGCTCCATTGCCTACGCAAGATCGCTTGGTTGATACAAGCCATCGCCGACTGAAGAAATCAGCAACCTGGGCGCTAAGCGTCTGTTCAAATTGCGATTAATCCAGAACGGTGAGGGCTCGACGGTTGTCGCGGCCAGTCTATTGCGCTGCACTATATAAAGCGACGTGAGCACGGTTGCAGGTTCAAAGTAAACCAGGCGCGCCCATTTGCTCCGCCCGGGCAGCAGTTCAACCGAACGTGAATCAGGCGCATAATTCCCAATTCCACCTGCCGCTAGCGGTGCGGTATGGCCGAATCAGAGATCTCCCGGAAACTGGCGGTCGTCGTCCAAGCGGACGTTGCGGGGTCCCCTGCGTCCTTGCGCCGCAAAGTCTCAATGCGCCATTTGTGTAGATTTGTTCTTGCAACGGCAAGAACATCCAAAATTTGGTTTACCAAGTGATTAGCAACGCGCTTTGGATCAGCACACTTCTGGCGCTCATCATTGGACTTGCCCACGCGGTATATGTTTACCAGCAGGAAATTGGCGAGTTTCGGGCCGCGCTCGGGCACCATCCTGTAGCTATCAGACTGCGTGCCTCTTACCAAGCACTCTGGACACTGCTGCTTTGGTTGCTTCTGGGCGCTACGGTGGTCTTTTACTGGGCCATCGCCCTCGTACCCTATCTAATTGCAAAAATCATCAGGATCGCACGCTCGCCTCGCGCTCAAACAAGCGAGGGTGCT
>JBFJNS010000526.1:0-1888 GCA_041618055.1 Binatia bacterium | reverse complement strand
TCCTTCCCACGAAATTCACGACATTCCATTTAAAACGATTCCTTCGCATCGGAATCGCCGCTCTAAACGAGAAAAGAGAAGTTAACCACGCGTTTCGCCGTCATCCAACACCGGCGGATGTGATTACACTTAAGGAAACGAAATCAAGGATTAACGGCGTGTAGAAACACACGTCGCGCGGTCGAAAAGAATGACGGCGTGGCGGTTCAATTGATTAAACCGCGCGGGATGAAAAGTTTTGTTCTGTCTGTTTGAAAGGCGGGACCGCGCCGGGTCAGCACGAACGAGAGATTATCACGAATCCCGGATAGTCAAATAGATAAATCCGGGGCCAATACCATGTACTCTCAAAATAAATCTCCGCGATGAGCCGTTTACGTTCAAAACCATTCTTCCTGAGTTTAGAGTTCAGGCTTTATTACATCGGTAATACTCCAAGTGTCTGCGCTGTCGCACTGCTCTTGTCCCAGATCTATGTATTGAGCCCCAAAGGGCAATAGAAAATAAAACTTGCTCTCTGCCATTACTTCGTTTGTTTGTCGGTCCAGGACTTGCGTTCTACTGAACGAGATATATCCCGGAATTGAACGCCAATTGGCTTGGTGCCCGGCGATATGTGTGCCATCAAGTTTGACTCTTCCACTTTCGCCTAGCTTGATATATCGACTTAGTGGTAGGGATAGTTTGGTCACGCCGATGCATTTTTCTTCGAAGCCGGAATTTGTTTTTCTCCAATATTCCAACAATCGATTCACCCGCCTAACGCGATCATCTCGCATCTCGCATAGCGGACTTCCCTTTTCCTCTAGGCTGAACCGATAGGTTGTTGAAGTTGTATTGTCTTCTCCTCCCCAATGTCCTTGCACACACTCGTAAAACTCGTATCCCATTTCGGTTAAAACGTTCGGAATTAGACTGGCATCTGGACATGGGAGAGCGCTGTCACTCGATCTTGCCTCGGCGTATCCTTTTCCCGTCGCCGTGAATTTAATGAAGTCGCGATCTGTCGCGTTACACAATCGGTCAAAAAGCGCTCTATCATCTGCCGCCGTTGGCGACACTGGCGCGCATCCACTCATAAAGGTTGTCATCAACAATATTGAAACTGCGCTGCGCAGCGCTGGACGACGAGTGAGCAAAGTTGGGCTGTTCATTATTGCGACACAAACCCCACCAACGGCGTCACCGCCGCCGTATCGTCCCAGCCTTTTTCGTACAGGATCGCTTTGAGCGTCGCGATGCGGTCCTTGGTGAGCGGGTGGGTTCTCAAGAATGTCGGAGCGGTGAAGTGCTTCTCGCCGTGGGCTTCCATCAGCACGGTGTAAAGATCCAGCGCGCCGGCAACGTGGCCGTAAACACCGGCGACGGCTTCCAATGCGCTTCGGTCGGCCTCGCTTTCCTGCCCGCGGCTGAAGGTCAGCAGGGTGAGCGCGCCGGTGTCGCCGATGATGGTGCCGACAATGTCGTCTCCCTGCACTCCGACAATTGCCATGAGGGCAAGAACGACCACCACAGTGCGCCCCAGGCTGCGGATGGGATGGCGGTGCTTGATGTGGGCGATCTCGTGGGCGATGACCATGGTCAGCGCGTTCTCGCTCGGCAGCTTTTCAATCAGCCCGCGGTTGATGACCACGTGGCCTCCGAGGGTGGCGAAAGCATTGACCTCGTCCACGTCGGCGTAGTGCACCGTAATCTTCATGTCCGCGGGCAGATCCATCGCGTGTGCGATCCGGTCCGCCAGGGGTTCGAGCTTCTTATCCAGCTCGTGCGGCTCGGGCACCATCGACTGGCTGTCCGCGAACAGGGCCTGCTCGTAGCGGAACGGAATGTACTTGATTAGATAATCGGCAGAGAGGGCGAGGGCGGTAATGACGAGCGCGCACACCAG
>JBFJNS010000525.1:0-1906 GCA_041618055.1 Binatia bacterium | reverse complement strand
TTACCCGGTCACTCAGCCTGAAAATATTGAGTCCCTCGGTGATATTGGTCTCGTACATGAAATTGTTGTACCAGTAGGTCGACCAGGCACCTCCAATCTCACAGCCCGTGCCGCCGCAAAATGGACCGCCCGGCGGCGGAATCGGCGGGGGATCCGAGAAGGCAATTTCCACCGGGTTGGCGGGATCGGTGAAATCCACGGCGCTGGTTCCCGACTGATAGCTACCATGTATGACCACGTATCGACCGCTTCGCAGCGGAACGATGTTGTAGTTGTGAAGGGTGCAGTTTTCGATATTCGATTGGTCCCGCGGCAGAACCCAGGTCCCGAGCAGGGCGCCGGTTTCCGTATCAAAGAAGAAAAAAGATTTGTCGGAGTCGGGATTGCTCGCCTGGCATCTGGCCCCAACGCCGCCACTCGGCTCGTGGCCAAACACGAGCACTTTGCCATCCCAGGTGAAGGCCGCTGAATGGCCTATGGTCACTCCTGGTACTGACACCGAGAGCAGCTCGTCGGGATCCTCCAGACTACCGAAATCTGTAAGTGTCCATAGAGTGAAGCCATCGTCCCCGGCGCAAGCGGCCAGCATGGCATCGCCGAGGATCACGCCAGTATCATGACAGTGGCGACCCGAAGGCTCGGTACGCAGGAAGGTGGCGCCCGCCGGGTTATCAAGGGGCACCTCCACGATGTCGATGCCGTCGCACTGGCTGCCGGAGTTATAGATCAAGAGCCGATCGTTGGCGAGATCCGGCACGCCCGTTGCCGTGTGCGATCCGCAGCGGCCCGCAAGTGCGCTGGCGCTGAGATCCACGGACGCCACGAGCACTGGATCGTTGAGATCGCTGATATCGAAGACATGGAGTCCTTCGAATCCGGCTGGCACCGTCGAACCGTCACACTCCTGGCCTCCCGAAGCGGCGGAGTTCCAGGAACGCACCAGCACGTCCTCCCAGACCACCACATCCCCCTGGTTCCCCTGGCACACCGTTGAGGAGATCAACTTCGGGTTCCCCGGAGCGCTGACGTTGTAAATATCGAATCCGAGCCAGGAACCCTGAAAGGCGATTTTTCCCCAAAATGCAATATCAGTGTGGATATTGGGGTTGCCGATATCGGGATTCAAAAGACTCGCCGGCACTTCATCATGGCCCAGCGGGTGCAGATTCTTGGTGCGCGGGTCGTCTTTATGCCCGGCGGTTGCCAGCATCGGAATACTTAGCAGCGCGGCAGCCGCGAGCACTCGAACGAACGCGGGTGGCGTTTTTAACATGGCTCCGTTCTCCTTCCCGTGGTTGGTTGAGATAAGTTCCAGACGTGCTCGACGAATTAGCGCCCTTTGGCGATCGAAGTTTCGTTCAGGTAACTTGCAATGCCAGGACACTCTAGCGCTAGTTGCGCCGGCACCCGTTCATACTACTGACTTTTTCGGAAAAGTAGAAACAAATTCAATTTGGCAGTGCTCTAATGACTCGTGCGGTTGAACTCCTTGGCGAAAGAACAGGCTCAGAAGTCAGCCGTAAACGCTTGTGTTAACTGGATTCCCGCTTTCGCGGGAATGGCGAAAGGGGACGATGACGCGTCGATTTGAGAAGTTTGTAAGAAACGTTGAGTTTTCGTTTCCAATCAAAACAGTCTTTAAGTTATTTACGGACTTTTGGGACCTGTTCGACGAAAAGAGTGCTAAAAATCGTTAATTCCGCGAAATCGGGAATCCGGTCATAGAACATTATCTTTGTTCAACAGGCAGAATGAGGGGTGCAAGAGCGAAGCGTACTGCGCCGAGTTCTTATTACGTTTTCTAACTTCGTTTGTTGCCTTTTCGCTTTGACTTGGTCGGCGCGTTTTTGGCCACGAAGCGATGGTTCTCGACCAGCTTGAGAAGATCGAAGGCGCTCAACATGCC
>JBFJNS010000524.1:0-1916 GCA_041618055.1 Binatia bacterium | reverse complement strand
GGGCCTCACTTCGATCCGCGAAGAACATCAGGCCAAACTGACTGACTACCGTGTCAAAAGCTTGATCGGGAGACGGGAGCGACTCTGCTGTACCTTGGCGCCACTCGACCGTCGGTGAAAGCCGCTCTGCAACCGCGAGCATACCCAGACTGGGATCGACTCCGGCAACGAAGCCGTCGGCGCCAACGCGGCCGACGGCCTCACGCGCGAGCACACCGGTGCCACAAGCCACGTCCAACACGCGACTGCCCGCTTTCACAGACACCGCGTCGAGAACGCGCGGAGCCCACTGCTCGAACAGAGCCGGCACGTGCAGAGCTTCGTAAGCCTCTGCGGCCGCGATTTCGTCCTTCAAATCACTTTCTTTCATTGGCGTGCTCCGGGTCATACTCTATCTCGGCGTAGTACTGCCAGCGATAGCTATCCATGGAGCATTGCGGCAGGCCCGTCTTTTCGGCGATCAACGCCGCCAACGTGCTCTTTCCCGCTCTGATTGGCCCGATCAGTATCAACTCACTTCGCTCCATAGTATCCCTCGTCCAACTGGTAAACGCGCCGGCGCGAAGCGTCCGGCGCAGTGAGTGGTTATCCACAGTAACGTGATCATCGCTTTCTAAGTTCAGTGACGGCTTCGCCAACACTCCGCGAAATCATGTCTTCGGGCATGAGGTCCGATAGGTCATCGTCACTAACAACGAGTCGAACTAGGTGTCTGCTCTCAGGGGTCCTGCGGGCCGAATCGGCGAGCTCGAAGATTACTCGTGAATCGTATGGTTTGTCCAGGTCCCTCTTCTCCGCAGCAAGGTATTCCGGCAGGGTCATTCCGCTCGCTTCCAGGGCTCTAGATGTGTCACCCGTCTCCAGCTCACGAGGATCGAGGCAGATGACGATTTTAGGGGCGCCTAGCGAATCCATAAAATCGCTGATTCGCGTTCCAAGGGACGGGTTACTCCGCCCACTAACTACTACTATCACGGTAACATCATCGATGACGATCGTGTCGAGCTGCACATGATCACGGTAGAATGTGCACTTGACCGCATTGTTCTCAACTTGCTCCAGCGAATCCGCTTTTCTATACGCCAACAACAACCCCCGCCCCCTGGCCATCTTTCCTGTGGACAAAAGATGGCTTTTGGCTCGGCTGATCCAGGTTAGCACATCGACAGTTACCTTCCAGGGATTGCGAACGGTCAGAGATACATAGGTTGGCGAAATTTCAGCCCGCAAGTGAGCCCGCCTCCAGCGGGTTGGCCGTCCATGTTCAATTGCGTTGTGGGTAAGTTCTGCGTAGACTAGTTGGAAATTCTCGCATACCCTGTGAGAGTACTTGAGCTCGCGGAGTTTGTTTACGACTACGTCGCGAAGATGATGTAGGCGATCCCCTTCGTCTGCAGAGAACGAAGCCTCGAGTGTGACGATATCGCGGGACCACGCTGGTGATTCGTGTACTGCTGAGATGAGTTTTGCTACGCCCTCCCGGGTGTCCTTGGAAACCGCTATACGGACAGCGTCTAGAATGAGCTTAAGCACGTCTGAGGTCCCACAAGTACTGCGCTTCTAATGCCCAGGGGTCAACGCCTCACGCAAAGCTCAGCCGCGTAGCGTCAGCGGAGTCGGCTGGAGCGTTGGGTTAGGCTCGGACTTCATTGTAATAAAAGCATGGGCCGGTTTTCCCTTTTTCAAATCAAACGAGCGATGCGCATCCCATTGGCGTACCTTATGGCCTGGACTGGTGTGTTATCCAAAAACAGGGTTGATCTGCGCCAGCACCCAAGTGAAGCCGCCGCCCGCGAGGTTCACATATTGGGTTTGCCCGCTGAAGGCAATAATGGTTTTCCCTGCGGGCGCTGTAACCTGATGCACTTGCGGGTTGGATACTGAAGGGTTTACCGCAGTCGGATAGCTGGTGCCGT
>JBFJNS010000523.1:0-1923 GCA_041618055.1 Binatia bacterium | reverse complement strand
TGGTCGCAACCCGAACGCGGCCGATAAGCTGTTCCTGCCGTTGGTCCTTAGCCTGGCTCTTCTCGAAGCATTGGCGCTGTACGGCTTTGTGATTGCGATTCTGCTTCAAGGCAAAATATAAGGACCCATGAGGAATGATGGCAAGGGGTGGGGACAGGCGGTTTCTACCCCTTGCTGTTTCTAGGGTAAGTCTACTTTGTGGAGGTTGACCTGGGTGTAGCGCAAGATTTCGTCCAGCGTGTGCAGCTTGTAGGGTTTCTCGTAAAAAATGTTCTTAATACCGGTATTGACAAGAACCTTGAGACAGTGAATGCAGGGCGTGTGCGTGATATAGATCGACGCGTCTTTGATGTTTGAGCCATTCCTCGCCGCTTGGGCAATCGCGTTCATTTCCGCGTGAATGGTGCGAAAGCAGTTTTGCTCAGTGTCTCCATTAGGGGTTTTGGATTCATAGATTAAACAACCGACGTCTGTGCAATGCGGCATCCCCGCGGGTGCGCCATTGTAACCGGTGGCCAAGATGCTTTTGTCGCGCACGATCACAGCCCCGACTTTAGCTCGCGTGCAGGTTGAGCGCTCCGCCACCTGCCTTGTGATCGTCAGAAAATACTGATCCCACGTCAATCGCTCATCCATGTCGAGCCTCCCTCAGAGCTGCTGGTCGATTCAGGTACCTAATGACACTTCAACCTCGTCGCCGATTCCTGCTCCAGTTCGTTGTTGCGCGCTGCCCCTGTATAGAGCGATTTCCACCAGCCCCCAACTGTTGATGACGGCTATGAGATCTCTCTTGTCCGCCGCCGCGTAGTTCGGAAGCACCCCGGTGATCGCTAATTCCCCGAGCCGGAATATCAATTTCGAGCGCCCCAGCCCAGCTAAATCGCGCTCAGTGATATTGGTTGCCAGGTTGCCAAAGCGGTCGACATAGACGACTTTGCCGATCAAGCGGTGGCCGCGGTTGATAACGGTCGGCCAGGATAAACGCTGAAACGTTGAAAGGCCCTCACCGAAGGCAGCTACCTCGGTACCGCGGGACAGATGAGCGGCCACGGGCGCGAAAATGTCTCTGCCGTGAAATGTGTTGCTGGCAGGTCTAAGGTGATATGACTGATTGGACAAGTTGATGATGCAGCTAGGCTCTTTGCCTTGCAAGGCGAGGCTAAGAACTCCATTATCCGGGCCGATCAAGTAGTAGCCCTCGGATTTTATCAGGATGGATCGCCGGGCAGTTCCCACGCCGGGGTCCACGACCGCCACGTGGATCGTATCGCGGGGAAAATACGGCACGGCGTGTCGTAGCACCAGCGCCCCGGCCATGATATCGTGCGGGGCAATTTCGTGACAAAGGTCCACGATCTCCGCTTCTGGGTGAACACCTAAGATCACCCCCTTCATGATCCCGACAAATGGATCCCGGTGACCAAAATCCGTTGTTAGTGTTATTAGCATTGGAAATACTTCCGGCGGCAGAAACAATCTAAGCAGAAAAGGCCTTAAGGGTAAAGAACGAATTGACGACGCAGTTAGGGTAAGGCTGCAATCCGAACTCTTCGTCGCCGAAGGAAGGGGTCTAGGCCGGATGGCGTCTCGGCTGTCACCGTTTGGGCTGCATGCTTTTGCCACCATATAGCAAGAAGTGCCAAGCGCGGATAGCCACTTGGAAACGCAACGCTTCCCCCCACTGTTCCTCAAGATTCTCATCTCGCGCGGCAGCGGAATCCGGGTCCACGGCAGCAGGCGCGCCGTGCCCCTGTTCTTTCCTACGGGAGAGTCTAAAGCTCTTCCAGGACAGCGGCAAAGAGTAAGGGGACCATGATCTCCATGTGGCCGGTGATGTGATAGCCTTTACCGCTTTTTAAGGTTGGCCGAGTGACAACGTTCGTCAAGGGCCGGTAGTGGGCGAGAAAATCGAGGTTTACGGTG
>JBFJNS010000522.1:0-1937 GCA_041618055.1 Binatia bacterium | reverse complement strand
TAGCGGCAGCGATGATCAGACGGTGACCTTGTGGGATATCAGCAGTGGTCAAAGTCTTAAAACGTTGGCGGGCCACACTCACGGGGTGTGGTCAGTGGCTTTCAGTCCCGATGGTCAGACGCTGGCCAGTGGCAGCGCTGACCTGACGGTGCGCTTATGGGACGTGGCCACCAGCAAAATCCTCAATACCTTAACGGGCCACACCGAGATGGTCAAATCAGTGGCCTTCAGCCCCGATGGTCAAACCGTAGCCAGCGGCGGGTTTGAATCCGAAACGCGGATAATACTCGGGATGGCCCAGTACCACGATGAACGGGAAATCCAATTCGCGCAGTATTTTATTGCCCGCCTCGATCAACTTTCCACCTATGCCGTGGCGCTGAAATTCGGGAAGCACCGCCATTGGCCCCAAACCCGCCCCGTTGACTCTTTCGCGTTCGGAGCCAACCGCAACCGGGCTATACAGAATATGGCCGACGACGCGGTCATCTGAAATTGCCACCAGTGACAACAACACACCGCGGTTTTTTCTCAAGGCATCGACGAGTCGGCTTTCCTGCGGCCGACCGAAGGCAGTTTCATTGACCGCTCGAATCGCGTCGATATCCTCCGGGCGCTCCTCGCGAATCGTTACCAATGGGCTAACCTTTTGTAGTGACCGAAGGATTCCCATAACCGATCGAGGTGTTCCAACCCACAGTGTCGTAGTAAGCTATAAGATTAAAGTTGTTACAGTTCTAGCGGAATAACAATCCGCGAGCCTGATGCGCGAGCGGCATATCGAAATAGAGCGAGAGCGGGTAGGCAAATGCCCAAGTCCGTCAAGCTCTTCCGTGACAGTACCATTCCGTTTCTATGAAACCTTTACCGGCCAGTAAACCATTTCCATCTGCAGCCCGGATGCATCCAACTCGGGGGTCGCTGGCAAGGTCGAGCACTCCCCGGCGTGGCTAGCGCAGAGGGCCAAAACCAGAGCATCGACGATATCGTCGCGCTGCGCTTCAAAGCCTCCGTGCTCAAGAAACGCGGCCGCCACCATGGCAGCGGCATCGGGCAGGTGCGACTCCAGCGTCGAGAGGCGTTCGCGGAACCCTACCCGGGTCTTTTTCGAATGCAGCGCCGGCTTCCCAGTCAGCGCCCAAAAGCAAATTTCCGGATGGACCTCCCGAACTAGCGTTCTCAAATCAGGCCGTGACTGAAGGAGCTCGTCCACCTCGCGTATCTTGGGCGTAATCGCCCAGCTCTGCTTCGACAACCCCTTTCCCAGCGCCCTGCGATTACGGCGAAGAGCTTCCCGGTAATTTTCGGCGTAAATGGCGGGGCGCGATGGCACCGGAAAAACGCTCGACCCGCGCCGAGGCGATAAGACCTTCCGAGCCTCAAGATCACAGAGGCGTTCGCACTCACCCCCTTCGAGCAGTCCAATGGGAATGTCGACGAATACCGGAGATTCGGCCTCGGTTCGTTGCAAAAGGTCTTGGAGCTGGGAGACGACACCGAATTCCGCATTGCCATCGGCGAGGCCGAAGTAAAACCAACCTTCCCTGCACCCGTCCACGCCAAAACTTTTCAAGCCGTCGTCTCCAAAGCATGTTTCTTGAATAGTCAGTTCCGCGAATGACGAACTAACAGCGCGTCGAAATCACTTATTGTTTCCGGTTTACAATCTTGTTGTCAAACCTTTACGATGTGAGACAAAAGCACTTTCCAAGCCTCTGTGCATCCGTTCACTTCCCCGACCTCGGCCTGAGCATCTAACCCTCGAACTTTGATTTGTAGCAGTGAGCTCGCGTAGAGTTCTCAAGTTGAAATCCAAAACGCCTTGTGCAACCCTCATTTTGCCTATGCCCGACGAAGCGCTAAATCTGTTGCGCGAAATTCCCTCGGTTGACCGGCTGCTCAGGCATCCCCGCTGTGAGCTTCTCCTGGCGCGATAC
>JBFJNS010000521.1:0-1951 GCA_041618055.1 Binatia bacterium | reverse complement strand
TGGAGATCCACATTCCCCCCTTGAGCGAGCGGCCCGAGGATATTCCTATGCTCGTCAACCATCTCATTAAGAAGCATAACCCCGAACTGAAGAGGAGTTTTCGCGGGGCAGATGATGACGTGATTAGGGTACTGATGTCGCTCCCATGGAAAGGAAATGTGAGAGAACTCGACAACGTGATCGAGCATACGATGATCTTGGCGGAAGGAGATTCGATCACCCTGTCCGATCTCCCTTCCTCTGTTGTGGCAAGCGGTCAGGCCAACCCGGGCTTTACCTATAACCTGAAAGAGGCTCTGCGCCAGTTTGAAAAGCAGCATATCATGCGTGTTTTGGATCAGGTGAACCAGGACCGGAGGGAAGCAGCCAAACTTCTCGACATTAGTCTCTCGTCGCTTTACCGTAAGATCGAAGAACTCGGTATCCCTTGACCGTGTTCGAAGGCGACCCTGCCGACCAAACGCCTTTCGCATTTCCTTTTTGTGATAAAAACAAGCCTGTTTTTTCCGCAGCTTAGGAAATGTTCGACCCGCGATCCTCACGTTTTCAGCGGTGGCATCGCTATTGCGTCCTCTGCCCCCAAGGAGAAAAAAGGGTGCGGAGCGTGGAAATTGAAGAAGGGAAAAGTCCGGATAGGAGCTCTCAAAGAGACCTTATCCTGGCTATGATGGACCCCGGTTTTTACCCGAGGCCGCCCGGAGAGGTGACGCACAAAGAGACGCACATCTCTCACATCTTCTTGACGGACGATCTAGTGTACAAAATCAAGAAGTCCGTCCGTTATTCATTTCTCGACTATTCAACAGTTGCAAAACGGTGTCATTTCCTCAACCAGGAGTTGATTCTGAATCGGCGCCTGGCGCCCTCGGTATACCTGGCCGTGGTGCCGATCACTCACGACGAGTCGGGTTGGCATCTTGGGGGCGAGGGAGAACCATCGGAATACACACTTCTGATGCGACGCTTGCCAGAGAAGCGTATGCTCTCCTTTCTGCTGGAATCGGGGCAAGTGGAACCGGAAATGATATGTGCCGTCGCCGAAATGCTGGCCAGCTTCCACGCCCAGGCAGAGCGCGTTCTGCCGACAAGCGTTCTGCGCTACCCGAAAGCCGTCGAAAAGCAATGGGCCGACAATCTCGCCGATGTGGAGGCTTTTGTAGGACGCCAGATCGACAGCGAAACCTTCGCGGCGGTCAGAGATTTTGGAGCGGATTTTTTTGCGACAAGCGAAGAGCTCCTCATGCAGCGGGCGGCACAGGGGTGGATCAGGGACGTTCATGGCGATTTGCACTGCGAGCACGTCTGCTTTGCCCCCGAGGGAATCCAGATTTATGACTGCATCGAATTCAGCCCGAAGTTGCGTTGTTGCGACCTTGCCTCCGAGGTCGCATTCTTTCTGATGGATCTTGAGGTTCGCGGTGGTGGGGCTTTCGTGGAGCCTTTCTTGACGCGCTACCGAGATCTTCTGGATGACCCAGAACTAGTCCGACTGCTGCCGTTTTACCAGTGCTATCGTGCATTGGTTCGTGGAAAGGTCGAAGCCCTTCGCTCTCGGGACGATTCAAGCATGGCGGCACATTACTTCCGTTTCGCCGCGCGGCAAAGTTGGGGACGCTTCAAGCCCTTTTTGATTATGCTCTCCGGTTTGACGGGGAGTGGCAAAACCACGCTCGCACGCGAACTGGGTGATTTGTTGGGAATGCCCGTCATCAGCTCGGACGCCGTGCGCAAGGCGATTGCGGGCAGGTTCGGCAGAGAGGCAACGCCGTTCAACGAAGGGATATACAGCGTCGCGATGACCGAAAGAACCTATTCCAGAATGGCGCGGGAAGCCGAGAAGCAAGTTGTGAAAAGCAACGGAGCCATTCTCGACGCCACATTCATTCAAAAGTCCAACCGGGACAAAATTGTTCGTCTTGCGGACAAGCTGAAGGTGCCTCTTGTCTTGATT
>JBFJNS010000520.1:0-1967 GCA_041618055.1 Binatia bacterium | reverse complement strand
TGGCGGAAGCACTGCGCGCAAGCGGGCACCGGCCCATTGTAGTCGATGCGGGGGTTGACTACGAACGCGTATCCGACGGCCACTTTAAGATCAATCCGGCATGTGCCGAACATTTTGAGCGGCTGATCAAAGACACACTGGCGGCCGGAGAAAAACCATACCGGGGAGTGGTACATGCCTGGGCGCTTGACGCTCCATTGGCGGATGAGGCCAGGCGGGCGGATCTGGATAAGGCTCAGGCGGATGTCTGCGGGAGCGCTCTGCATCTCGTGCAGGCGTTGGCAAATCTGGAAAGGTCGGAATCCCCGCGTCTCTGGTTGGTGACGCGAGGCGCGCAACAGCTTGAATGTGCGCCGGGGCCGGTCTCCGTCTTGCAGGCGCCGTTGTGGGGGCTAGGGAGAGTTATTGCGCTTGAGCATCCGAATTCGCGTTGCTCGTTGGTTGACCTTGATTCGGCTGACGGAGCCAACAACGTGACGCCATTGTGCGACGAGATTCTTGCCGATGAGCGGGCGGAGCAGGTTGCTTTTCGCGGGCGTGAACGCTTCATGGCCAGGTTGGTTCGAAGCACACCGGCGAGAGGAACTGAAGATGCGAAAATTTTGGTTCCTGAGAGCCGGCCCTATCAGTTGCAGATTCCAACCCGTGGAGTGATCGACAACCTGACCCTTAAGCCGGCGCTTCGCTCGCGCCCGAGGCCGGGCGAGATCGAGATACGGATACAGGCTACAGGCCTCAATTTCCGAGATCTATGGGTTGTGCTGGGCATGAACCCGAAGGATTCAGGTGTCCTTGGTCTGGAGTGCGCGGGAACCATTGTTGCACTCGGGGAAGGTGTTCACGAATATCAGGTCGGCGATGAGGTGATTGCTTTCGCTCAGGGAACCTTTTCTTCGTTTACAACGGTTTCGACCGCTCGTGTCGCTCGTAGGCCCAAACACGTGAGCGTAGAAGAAGCGGCGGCCATCCCGGTTGCTTTTCTGACTGCCGAGTACTCATTGCGCCGACTCGCCCAGATTAAGCGAGGGGATCGGGTATTGATCCACGCTGCTTCCGGTGGCGTAGGGATGGTTGCGTTGCAAATTGCTCAAAATGCGGGTGCCGAAATCTTTGCCACCGCGGGAAATCCCGAAAAACGGGAACTTCTTAGGTCTCTAGGTGTCCAGCACATCATGGATTCCCGTTCGCTCGGCTTTGCTGAGGAGGTGATGGAAGCGACCAGGGGCCAAGGGGTGGACATAGTGTTGAATTCTTTGGCGGGCGAATTCATCCCTAAGAGTCTCTCCGTCTTGGGTGAGAATGGCAGGTTCGTGGAGATCGGAAAAACCGGTGTTTGGACAGAAAGCCAAGTCAAACAGTTCAAAAATAATTGTTCATACTATTTGTTCGATTTGATTGAGACGGCCGAGAATGACCCGCTTTGCATCCAGCAGATGCTTCAAAATGTGGTCGATCAGTTCGACGAGGGAATTCTGAAACCGCTGCCCCTTCGCAGTTTCTCGATCGAAGACTCCATCAGCGCATTCCGCTTGATGTCAGAAGCGAAACATGTGGGTAAGATTGTAATTACTCCAAATACGTTGCCGACTCCTCAAGTGAAAAAAAGCCGGGAGCTGTTTCGCGCCGATGGGACATATTTGATCACAGGCGGTTTCGGTGGGCTGGGCTTGTTGATCGCGCGATGGATGGTAGAGCACGGCGCGCGGTGTCTGGCGCTCGTGGGACATCGAGGAGTTTCACAGAGGGGGAGTGGGATAGTCGCGGAGTTGGAAGGGATGGGAGCGCGTGTTTTAGCACTGCAAGGCGACGTTTCGAGGGAAACCGATGTCAATAGAGTTTTAACGGAAATCAGGCAAGCGATGCCACCACTACGGGGCGTGTTCCACTGTGCCGGTGCGCTTGATGACGGCGTCCTGCTGCGACAGAACTGGAGTCGCTTCGAAAAAGTCATGGCGCCGAAAGTTGTC
>JBFJNS010000519.1:0-1991 GCA_041618055.1 Binatia bacterium | reverse complement strand
TCGTCTCTCAAGTGGAAAACTGGGGTCAGAGACACATTTTTTTGGCCTGCGCCACCATGGACCCGTGGGGGAGCCGGTCCCGGAGTTGACTATTTGACTATTGGTACTGGACTTTTGGACTTGTCAGCGCCAGGTTTCCACCAAAACCGGACTAGCTCACTCTGACCCCTTTTTCTCCGGCTCTATTTTCGCTTCCGCGGCGCCGGCTATGCCGACGGACAATCCGCGGGACCAAATTCCCTGAAGAGTGCTTCGCCTTTCTCCACGTCTTTAGTGTTCATTTTACGTCCCCAACCTCGCGCTGTTTCCTCCGCGCTCGGATGACCGCCGAAAGCTGCCAGCCGTGCCCACATGTACGCTTTTATATCATCGGGTTCGGTGCCGATGCCGTACCCGTAACGCATGGCCTGCGTAAACTGGGCCGGTGCGTAGCCTTGATTTGCAGCGAGGCAAAGCCTCTGGTCATCTAGAGAGGCCGGACTTTGCAGCCATGCATGGAAGAGACCCGTGCCATCCTGCTTCTGACCCGGGACGTCCGTACGAAAGAGGCTCAGAACTTTCCCATTCGGCGCGTAAACAATGGCAACTTCGGCCTTGTTGGCATCTTTTGCACGCTGTATCCCGGGGCCATACGCGGCTGTCAATCCCATAGATGCCACGTCGGCAAAGGCCATCCAGAAAAGCAGTTGCGATTTTGACATATTTAACTTGTTGGGGGCTGCTTGCGGGTTGTATTCATATGTATAGATGTTGTGTTCCTTTTGCTCGGGCTTGCCCAGTTCGCGCTCGACGGTTTCCCGGGTTGCGCCGATCTTGATCACGCTGAGGTCGGGTGGCGAGTCTTCGGTGAGGAGGTGATAGCTCAAACATCCTGTCAGTGAGGCGGCAATCATTGCAATCGCTGAGCAACGGAAAAGATGAGCGAATAGAGTTGTCATGTGGGCAGCTCCTCTCCCGGGTAATCATGCTCGCTCTCAAGGTACGATACGCCGGAGTCGGCTGTCTTGGGCCGTTCACACGTTAGTGGTTTCGTGTCCTTTAACAATCGGCGTCCTTCTGCGAGTTGTGCATCGGTCATCTCAGACACGAGCCGATCCCGTATCTGGGCAGCTTCCCTTTCCCCTTTGGATGCAGCGACGCTGTACCACAGAAAAGCAAGCGGGAGGCTTCGTGAGTCAACAGGTGGAAGGGCAGCCAGATAATACAAGGCGAGTTTCTTTTGCGCCGCAATATCACCACACGCGGCGGAAACGGAGATTTCCTTGAACTGCTCGGTAGAGGCACGATCTTCTACCGCATTGCTTGATTGCTGCAAACGGTCGCGGTCATAGGGAGGGGCTTTGCCGGCAATGATTTCACCGGTCGTTCGGTCTTCTATCCAGAGAAAGTCGGAAAACTCATCAAAAAAGTGAAACCGCTCACGGTGCAGGTCGTAAACGTGACCCGCTTGCAAATCCAAGATGTCTGTCATGTTGTACTCGATGTTCGTTCTGCCATAGAGCGCACTAACGCCAAATCTTCCTCCCCAATGTACCTCATGTTTACCTGGAGTGAGCCGGGCGCTAGAGCCGGCCGGTTGTCTGCCGTCGATCGAAAACACTGAAGGGGCATTTGAACTGGACCAGTCAAGAATTGCGGCCTCGTCATTGGACAAGCTCGGCTCGTTATAGACCGAACGTGGCACTCTGTCGGATTGGGATGAAGTGCAAGCGGACAACGCAAGAAACAATACGCACACGAGAGCCATGCGGAAGGCACTGCCAGTACGAAAATCAGTCGTGGTCATTAAGTCCAAACTAGGGGCGTCCTGAAAAACAGCTAAAAACGCAACGTTGTAGTTCGGCGGTCGCTGCAGACGCAGCTCAAAGGAAGGGAGGCCGCTAACCCTGAAAGTAGAGAAAGCCGCGCTCTTGGTGGAGCTTGCGAGGGAATATATGCTTTTCCGTGCAAAAGTAAACAGGCTGGGCGGCCACGAAAACGCGCTGAACGCT
>JBFJNS010000518.1:0-2000 GCA_041618055.1 Binatia bacterium | reverse complement strand
TGCCTCTCTCAATCCGCGCATGCGCGTGGGCGAAATCGTTGGTGAAGGGTTGGAAATTCACAAATTGGCGAAGGGCAAGGCGAAGCGCGAGCGCGTGATCGAACTTCTCCAACAGGTGGGCTTAAGGGAGGACCACTACGACCGCTATCCGCATGAGTTCAGCGGCGGCCAACGCCAGCGCATTGGGATCGCCCGGGCCCTGGCCGTGCACCCAAAATTTATCGTTTGCGACGAACCGGTTTCCTCGCTGGACGTTTCCATTCAAGCCCAGATCATCAATCTGCTGCAAGAGTTGCAGGAGAACATGCATCTGACCTATCTATTCATCTCCCACGACCTGAGAGTCGTCGAGCATATCAGCCATCGCGTGGCCATCATGTACTTGGGAAAAGTCGTGGAGATTGCGCCGGGAGACAAGATCTATCAAGAGGCAAAACATCCTTATACGCGGGCGTTGCTCTCCGCGGTTCCGATTCCCGATACGAGTCGGAAGAAGGAGCGTATGGTGCTCGAAGGTGATGTCCCAAGCCCGGTCAATCCGCCGCCGGGTTGTAGTTTCCATCCTCGCTGTCCCTACCGGGAGGCGATCTGCGACCAAACAGAGCCGCCTTTGGAATTCGGTGCGGGCGGACACGGCGTTGCCTGCCATGTCTTTGGCCCCGGGAAAAGGGTGTAGCATACCGCTTTTCAGTGTAGCCTATGCCATTTGATCTCCTTTACCTGGACCAAGGCACTTGGAACGGGTTGGGAGGTTCTTCCTCGTTTGCGATCGTCGTCGCGATCTCTTGTGCGCTCTTAAGAGTATGGGCGAAACGGGTTCGACATCGGCGACTAGCCTCCATCGCTCTGACCCCCCACCCAAGAGCGTGAGATCCAGGCGCTCGGATTTTCGGCAGGTCGATGGCGTTCTTGCCATGCTCAAGGTGAACCGTTACTATTTATTCGAATGAACCTGCGAGCGCTGATCGCAATCCTATTTGGCCTTGCCCTCCTCCATGGTTGCGCGACAGCGCCTTACACCGGCCGCAGTCAGTTTATTTTGGTCTCTGAAGGACAGGAAACCTCGCTCGGTGAAGAGGCCTACCGCCATGTCCTGCGCGACAGCGTCGTATTGCGCAACCCCGAGGCGGAACGGATTGTGCGCAAAGTGGGCGAGAGAATTGCGTCGGTGGCTAATAAGCCCGAGTATCAGTGGGAGTTCAGCGTCATCAACGACCCTGAAATGGTCAACGCCTTTGCTGTGCCGGGCGGGAAAGTGGCGGTCTATACGGGGATTTTTTCCCCGGCTCGGGATGAGGCCGGACTGGCTGTTGTGCTGGGCCATGAGATTGCTCACGCTTTGGCGCGACACCCCGCGGAGCGAATGAGTCAGGGTCTGCTGATTCAGCTGGGAGGGGTCGGACTGGGCGTGGCCCTGGGAAGGAACCCGACGGTTGCCAATCAGGTCTTGCAGGCATATGGCATCGGCGCCGGCGTGGGCCTGTTCTTGCCGTTTAGTCGCAGTCAGGAAACCGAGGCGGATCGCATCGGTCTGATCTTAATGGCCAAAGCGGGCTATGATCCGAGGGTGGCGCTCGACCTCTGGGAACGGATGGAAAAAAAAGATAATGGCAAAGGGACCCCGCCGGAGTTTTTATCCACGCACCCAGGCTACGAGACGCGCACGAACCAGCTGAGATCATTTATGCCCGAGGCCCTGTCTTATTATCGACCGAGTGATCTTAGAATTGAAACCCTGCCTTCTCCGGAGTCGCTGGATACTCCCGTGGCAAGATCGGAACGTGAATTATTGAAGAGAATGGAGGCGATCAATCGTTTCGTCGCAGAGCAAGACGGTGAACGTCCCGTGGTGGAAGCGCTGGCTTACGAGCTTCGCCTAAGCCCACAGGCCGTTTATCAGGAGCGACAACAGCTGCGTGTAGGTTACGGCCAGTATGGAGCGCTGAGGGGGGTTTCTTACCTGGGCAGGGGATCCGTCAATCGGGTTGTTGCCGCCTACG
>JBFJNS010000517.1:0-2009 GCA_041618055.1 Binatia bacterium | reverse complement strand
GGGGAGGGGATAGATAATGGCGACACCGGCACAAGCGTTACCACAAAGGGGGCGATAAATGGCTCGCACACCTTCACCAACAGCCAGAACGCGTAAACGTCGCCCGAGTCTAACCGTTGATCGGGCCGAGGTTTTTGAGCGTGTTAAGAAGTTTTTCGACATGGGTATTGCTGCGCATGACACATCGCGAGAAATAAGACTTCAACGCTATGCGAAGCTGCGCATGTGGACAGAAGGCAAAGATTGGCCTTGGCCGAATGCGAGCGACATTCCTCTGCCCGATATTCTCGAAAAATCCTTGAGAACGCAGGACACGATTCATAACGCGGTCATGTCCACGCGCCCGCCGATTTCGCCAACCGCACTCAACCCGGCGGATAAAGAACGCGAGGAAGTCGTAGACAAGCTGATCGATCATCAGATCTTTGTTGAACAGAACGGCGAGAAGGTCGTCGGCGATCTGGCCGATGCCTATACCAACGATGGCGTGTTTACGGCTTTTATTCCGTGGGTTAAAGAATTTCGTGAAGTTTCAGATGTTATCAAGCATGCGCGTATCCCTGATGAAGTGCTTCCCCGTGAACATTTTCGCGCCATCTTGCGGCAGCAATTCCCGGAGATGCGTGATTTGGAAGAAAAATCAAATGGATGGGATTACGAATTTAAAGCCGTAGAAGAATCCGGCGGAGATCTAAAGCATCGGGTCTCGTTTTTTACCGACGATCGCCAACGTGTCGAAATGGTGATCCAGAAAGAAGCAAAAGTCTACGATGGGCCACGGGTCATTGTTAAAGATTACGAAGATGTTATTCATCCGCCGCGTTGTGAGAATTTACAGCCCCCTTCGCCTTCGAATCCACATGGTGCGCCTCATGTGATCCTTGTGGATCATCCGACCGTCGATGAAGTGATGAGACTGCATAAGTCCAAGTTTTATGACCTCATGACAAATGAGGAAGCCAACGAGCTTGGCACTCGTCGGAAATCCCCTCAAGGCATTGAAGACGAGGAAGAAGAACAGCGCGATGTTTTCGAGGGCGCGAACGAAGACATGCGTCCTGACTTCGCACGGGAACAGAACAAGCTTACCCGGTTGCTGTGCTTCGATATTTTCGATCTCGACAACGACGGTATCGCTGAAGATGTCATATTTTGGGTGCTGCTGGAGCCGAAGCTTGTCGTCAAGGCCAAGCTTTTAACCGAGATGTTTCCGAGCAACCCGCCCAGGCGTCCCTTTGCCGAGGCGACGTTTCTGCCGGTCAGAGGGCGACGATTGGGCATCAGCCTGCCCGAGCTTGTGGAGCCGCTTCACGACGCCTGGAAGACCATTCTTGACCAGAGCATCGACGCGGGCACCATCACCAACGCGCCGTTTTTCTTCTACCGCCAGACCGGATCGGTCAAGCCGGAAGTGCTGACGCTCTCGCCCGGAGAGGGCTATCCCGTAGGTGATCCGCAGCGCGATGTCCAGTTCCCGAAAATCGGCGATCCCCAGGCGCAGGCATTTGGCCTGAATCTCTCCACCATGATTTCGCAGATGGAGGAACGTCTTGCGGTCATCGGATCGTTTCAATTCGGCCAGGTGCCCGCCGGACAATCCACGGCGCTGCGCACCATCGGCGGCATGGCGATGCTTGCAGGCCAGGGTGAAGCCCGCCCCGAGCGCATCTTGCGTCGGTTCTTTTCAGGCTTGTCTGAGATTTGGGCACAGATCCACGAACTGAACCAAGTCTTTTTGCCCCGCAACAAGGTGATTCGGATCTCCGGGGGTTTGGAGAAATCCAAAGATCCCTTTGTTCGAATTGCAGGCGCGAGCGCCATCAAGGGTCGCTTCCAATTTACGTTTTCTGCCAATGTCTTCAATACCTCGAAGATGGCGTTGCAACAAAGTCTTGGAGCCCTGATAGGACTATACACGTCACCGATTGCGCTTCAGGCGGGCCTGGTGGATCAGGGCGGAATTTATCGGCTGTATCGCGACTTCGGCAAAGCCTTCGGCCAGGATGCCG
>JBFJNS010000516.1:0-2013 GCA_041618055.1 Binatia bacterium | reverse complement strand
GCCGCCGGAGGATGCCCGAATCGCTTTGAGAGGAATTCCTCCTTTTTTTCGGTGTGGCAGGTGAAGCAAAGATTTTGCCCCTCCGCGATCAAGCGATATTGAAACGGAGAGCTGTGCGGGTCGTGACAAGCGACGCAATCCCCGACCGCTACGGGGCCGTGCACTTCTTTATCGATCGCCTTATCGTTGACGTGGCACTGAAAACACAGTTTGCTCGGCGGGCTTGCTTTCAAGCGATAGCGATAGGGAGACTGGTGCGGGTCGTGGCAGGCTGTACAAAGCCCGAAGCGCACCGGCCCGTGGACGACTTTTTGAACATCGAGCCGCCGCTCGTGACAGATATAGCAGAGGTCCCTCTCTTCGCGCGCCAGCTTGAAGCGGTGTTTTCGCGCGTCGTACATCGTCTCCTTGTCGACCGGCTCATGGCAGCGCACGCACTCTCCTGCGGCTACCGGACCATGAACGTAGCGCTCCTTTCGAAGATCGTCGTGACAGCTAAGGCAGGATTTTTCCTGCGCCGCCGCAGCAACGGCTGCGTCTGCAGGCATCATAAGCAACAGCGCAAGCGCGATCATAAACAGCAACAATCTTTTCATCTTTCCGATTCCGAACTTTCTAATCTTTGGGACCCAAAACATAGGCGGCCAATGCCTTGGCTTCGTCCGGGGTCACCTTCAGGTTGGGCATGCGAGTTTCCAGATAATGTTCTGGTTTTTGAATGAACTGAATGGTCCATCCGGGGCGTAGTCTTTTTCCCGCTTCAGTGAGATCGGGTCCAATGCCGCGCGCCTTGGATGCTATCTGGTGGCAGTTGTCACAGGTCTTTTCTCTAAAAAGGCGCCGCCCCTCCCTAGCCAAAGCGGGGTCCACATCTTTTTCCTGGTCTATCTGCTTGTCCACGAGAACCTGGGTGATGTACTCCACCAAGGCCTTCAAATCTCCTTCCTTCAGGTCGAAAGTCGGCATGCGCGTGACCGATCCCAACAGCGCATACTCGGGCTTGATGGTGAAAGGGGCCTGTAGGAATTCTATCAGCCATTCCTTGCGCACGCGGCTTCCTTCGAAGGTTAAGTGGGGACCGACCATCTTTCCTTCGGGTAGAACCGCAATTTCATGACAGCCGGAGCAGTTTAAGCTCTTTACCAAGGTTCTTCCCTCAACTAGCCTCAAATCCGCATACTTGGCCTTTACCTGAGCATAGTCGGGAAAGTTCTCTGTCTTGCCGATGCGCATCAAATAATCCCGCAGCGCTGCCGCCTGCTTCATCTCGTCGCCGCCAAGGATATCATCCGGTCCTGAATTCTGATCGGGAAAGATCGCCGGCATCTTCGTACCCGGGCGATACTTGTCAGGCGCCTGGAACCATTTGAAAAAGAAATCTGGGTTGAAGCGATTCTTTATCCGTGACAGATCTGGCGCCCACTCGGTGGGCTGTCCTTTCGGCGTTTGGTCTCCTAAAACATGGCAATTAAAACAGTCAAAGTAGTCTTTGGACGCCAGCTTCTTCGCGGCCTCTTCCTCCTGAGGAGAGGTCTTTCGCGGATGACGAAACTCTGGCGGCAGGGGCTCTCCAGAATCAGTCAGCGTGCCTAGGTATTCTGTAATCGCGAAGGCCTCTCGCTCGGTCAACCTGAAATCGGGCATGTGGCCTTTGACAGCGGGCCGAATTCGGTAGGGCTTCCTAAGGAAATTAAAAAGCCAATCCTTACGCACCATCTCCCCCTGGTAGGACAAATGGGGCGCTTCCTTCTTGATTGTGGTTTCATGCCCCTGGATCTCGTGACATCCACCGCAGCCGAGCTCAACAATCAACGCTTTGCCGCGCTCCAAGACGTCATTAGCATGGCTCGGAACAAGCGTCGCCATTGACAGGAGAACCCCTATGGGTAGACCTAGAAGCCGACGCTGCAACCGTGAATGCCTCATAACCACTTTTTATTGCCAATTTGGGAGCAAGTGAGATTTAACATCACTCTTTGAGCAAGTCCCATACCAAAGACTTGCCCGATTGAT
>JBFJNS010000515.1:0-2022 GCA_041618055.1 Binatia bacterium | reverse complement strand
GTTGAAAAAATGCAAATGATGGTCGCGACTCGAATCGAATTCAAATTCCCCTTTTTCAAAGGGGGAGTTTTCTCTCTGGCATCTTAACCCCTCTTTGGCAAAGAGGGGAAGGGGAGATTTTCGGGCGAAATGACGACGAATTTATACAGCGAACTTTGGTTCCAGGACACTAGAGGCGCGGGTTAATGGTCGAGGTCAACTTGGAAAAGAATTTACCGTTTACGAATCAAAGCGGCGCGGGACACAATAAAAAATTCCGCCGCGAGCGAGGCGCCGCTCTCCTCGTGGTCATCTGGGTTGGCGCTTTCTTCGCGATCATTCTTTCCTCTTTTGCTTTTTCCATGAGGACGGAATTGATTGCGGCAAAAAATTTCAAGGAGAAAGAAGAGGCCCATGCTTTGGCCAGAGCCGGAGTCAACAGGGCGATGGGGGAGATGGTGAATTCTCGAAAACAGGGAGACGCGAACTTTCAATCGCCCGGCCTTTACGACTCGGGGAGAGTCAAGTTGGGGAGAGGCACTTACCAAGTCATTGTGACGGAGGAAGAGAGCAAAATTTCTCTCAATGGGGCGGCGCCGCCCATGCTCCGAACGCTGCTGCAGAATAACGGGGTTACGGACCCGTCGCTCCTGGAAGCCATCGTCGATTCGATTCTCGATTGGCGGGATAAAGATGATCTTCACCGCTTGAACGGCGCCGAGTCGGAATATTACGCGCTGCTGCCGCTGCCTTACCGCCCGAGAAACGGTCCGTTTGAAATCGTCGAAGAGGTCCTCCTGGTCAAGGGGATGACGCGGGAGATACTGTACGGAAATATTCAGGATGCGGAGCGCCGGGCCGAGCTGCGAGCCCGCAATGCCGCAGAGCGAAGCTTCGGGCTGGGAGAGTATCTCGGTATTTACCCATTTCTGACCGTTTACGGTTCCGGGACCGTGAACCGCAACACGGCAGACCTCGAGGTTCTCGTCGCTGCGGGGCTGTCCGATACTCAGGCCCGAGAAATGATTCTTCGGCGCGATGCGATCGCCTCAAGAGGGGTACCTTCTGATACGGCCAGGCCGAATCTGTTGGCTGCCACGGGTCGAGCATACCGCATCGAGTCCATCGGGCGAATCGCCGCATCTCAGGCCGCATATCGGATCGCGGCTTCGGTCGTTATCGAAGGCGGGCGTGAGAGGCCGCGGTTCAGGGTGATCGCTTGGCAGGAAGGGCTCGGCTAAGGCATGGGAATTATCACCAAGAGAAGTATCGGTATTGACTTTAGCTCGGAGGAGGCAACCTTTGCGGAAGCGAGCAAGGTGCTGGGACGGGTGCGCACGGTGCGCCCGGGCTATCTGCAATTACCCGGGCGGAACGGCGTGTCGCGCACCGATGCTGCTTCCTTCGAACCGGCCGCTAAGAGAGAAAAGGATCGGGCCGACGACCTGGCGGCCATGTCAAAGGTTGACGAGGTCGTTGTCGGCCTGCCGCGGCGATGCTGTGTATTGCGCTTTCTAGAGTTTCCCGATCTGGATGAGGCTGAACTCAAAGGCCTTGTTGCCTATGAGTTGGAACGCCACCTGCCTTTTCCGCCGGACAAGGCGTGGTATGGCTTTCAGAAACTGGAGCGACGCGAAGGGAAAGCACGGCTGTTGCTGCTGGCCGCAAAGCGGGAGGATGTGGAAGGATTCTTGGATCGGGTCGCACAGTTGGGTCTTCAACCCACGGCGGTTGACGCGTCTTCGTTTGCCTCCGTCAACGCATTTCTGTTTGACCGTCATGGCCCGAGCGGGGACTTGAGATCCTTGGTCTCCGTGCACGGGAATGAAGCCGAGGTCAGCGTGGTGAAAGGACGCGTTCTTCTCTCTTCGCGAGCGGTGTCGATTGGGGACGGCTCGTTTGAGCCGATTGTCACGGAACTCAAACGTGTTGCCGAAGCGATTCCCGGGGGCCCGGGAAAAGTGTTCGTCAGCGGGGAATCTAACGGACTCGCACTGCGTCTCAAGGAGGAATTGAGTATTGAGACCGAGCACTGGTCGCCGC
>JBFJNS010000514.1:0-2029 GCA_041618055.1 Binatia bacterium | reverse complement strand
TTCTCAATGTAACGTGATATCAATCCACTACAGTCGCGAACAAGGGGGCCAATGGGGACTTCCGCGACGTGCGGCTGAATCAAAATGAGGAGGTGTAATATGCAACTCAGGAAGGCAGCATTATCAATAGCCATGGGGGGGGTATTATGCCTGCCGGTGACCCAAGCCCAGGCGGATTCCCTGCTCGCCCCGTGGGTCGTGTCGGACCCGGCCCAGGGCATTGAAACGATACTTAGTTTGAAATTCGAAGGCGAAGGGTTTATCGACTCGGACTTTGGCAGCACAAGCGCCGTTCACTACTACTGGTTTCGAGCACCCGTAGGTGGCACGTGCTCCGAAACCAACACGAGAGGAACGGTCAGCTCCTGGGACATGGTCTGGCAGACGGTAGGAGGGTTGGCTCAGCTGAAACTTCCGTTCCGTGACCAGTCCGAGCCGCAATTCATTCCTGCACCCACGCCCGCCGGCTTCGTGATCCTCGACGACGAAGGAAACCAAAATGAAGGTAACTTCTCGGGTTTCGCCTATGTCGTAGATTTGAACAGAGGTGACGTAATCGATTACAAGCTGCTGAACAATCCCCGCAGCACGAGGAGCGGCGACTTCGCGGCCCTGGCTAAGATTGTTGTCGACTTCAGCTGGCAGCCCACGTTTGTCGTCCCCGATACCCAGTGGCTCGTCTTGGCAGTGGGCCCCGCCATGACTAATCAAGGGGGGTGGAATGGCTCAGTCCTGATCACGCAAGATGGCTTCGCTCAACAGCCCTTTGGTGAATTTGGCGTATACGACAATGACGAAAGAGTCTGGAGTGGAGCTGCGGACAAGGGCGTCGGTTGCCAGGCCATAATCACTCGCTCAGACCTAATGACCGATGATCAGGAAATCGCCACGGTCGATGGCGGCTGGACGCGGAAAGCCATCCAACCTACAAACTCGAACACTACTGGTGCACTCGTTTATAAAATCGAGGCGTTGTTTGCGGGCTCCAATGACACTTTGTTCAATATCGAAACTTCTGGCCTTTTTCGCAAGGTGGTCAACGATCGCCCGTAACTTTGTTCGGTTTCTGATAAAAGCACATAAGTCACGGACTGGGCGGATGGCAACATCCGCCTCTTTTTTTGTCCGGACGGCGTCCGCGAACGGGGTATTTGTCAAAGGATCTTTCGGTAAGATTCCCGTGCAAGTGACGCTCCTCTACTCCATGCAGCCTTTCGGTAACCGCGTTCAGGAGATCCCGTCGCCGCAAGAGAAGAACTTCACAATGCAGTGGGGATGGTTCTATGACGACTGGTACATGGTGCCGCCTGCTACGTTCGGCAAAGGTCACTTGAGCTACTAAGTAGAGTCCGCGCCTCAAGCCGCCGAATCCTGGGGGGCCTGGCTGATCGCGGGCGGCCTGTGCCGGAAGATGGTCCGCATCTTTCCGCAGCCGGCGAGACGGGCTGACCCAGCCTTCCAAACGGCATTCGCCGACCCGTGGAGGCGGGCGCGCTCGCTCCACGGGATTCCGCTTGAAGAATGCCTCCCCACGCACGCGACATGTGGGAATTAAAGTCCCAAACAAATAATGCGATTTTGGTTAGTATTTAACCGAATCCGAAATGACGAGGAAGCGATCCAGACGAAAACGGGCAACTGGAATCCCGATGTGTTTTAGATAAAGTGCACGGAGTGCCAGAAGGCGACAAGGACCTGCCCAACGGTGAAAGCGAGAACGGGCTTGCCGGTTTTAAGAACGCGAACGAGTTCAAGAACAAGAAGTCGTTCAACAATAAGAATCTCCACTGGCGGAAAACAGAATGAAGAAACGTGCACGCCTCTATCGGTTGGCGCAGCATAAGGTATCTTGCCAGAATTGCAGCCTGGCCAAGATTTGTGTACCCCACGGGCTACCCGCCGATTCTTGCGCTAATGTCGACAAGATTATCTCGCGGGGCCGGCCGTTGCGGCGCCACGAGCACCTGTTCCACGCTGGTGACAGGTGCCGCTATCTCTATGCGCTGCGCGGCGGGGCAGTGAAGTCCTG
>JBFJNS010000513.1:0-2042 GCA_041618055.1 Binatia bacterium | reverse complement strand
TCACATACAACCCGTTCACTATCTTGATATTTTTCGATACATAGAAATACTCGGAGAGTTCCGCCCCCTCGTCGAATTCATACATTTTGATGGCGTCCCAGGGGCAGATTTTCTTGTCCAGTCGATCTTCCGATTCCGTGCCGATCAGTTCCAGCTGAAATTTCTTCGGAACCGCTTCTTTCTCGAGCGGTCTATCGGACCTGTCGTAGTATCTACCCGCATACTCGCGAAATATTTCGCCTGTTTCCTTATGCCGATGGATTTTCGTCAAGTCGTCGCTGAAACACATCTGGCAGCCGATGCACTTGTCGTTATCCACCCAAACCCGATAGGGCTTCAGTCCGCCCCCGGGGGTTTCCTCATAGAGTAGATTGATGCAGTTCTCGACCGGACAATGCAGCTCGCATACCGGCGAGCCGGCACAGCTGCTGCAGTTTTCGTCCATCACCGCAAGGAGCGCGGTGCCTTTTCGTTTCTTCTTATCTTCAGGTTGCGTAGTTAGATCCGGCACGGTCCCTCCTACCTTCTTGAATATTTAAGCGCGGCTCTCAGTCCCTCAGGCGCTAAACGAGGTGCCGCATCCACAGGTGGCCTTGGCGTTAGGATTGTTAAACACGAACCCCGACTGCATCACGCCGCTTTTATAATCGAGCTCCGTGCCGTTCAGATGAAGAATGCTTATCGGATCGAGCAAAACGCGGGCGCCGTTGTTTTCAATGACCTGATCCTCTGCAGCGGGCGAATCGATTTCCATTTTGTACTCGAAGCCCGAACATCCCCCCTCGACAACTTTGACACGCAGTCCATGGCCCTCTTTTGCCCCCGTGAGCAGCGCCCGGATCTTTTTCGCGGCGCCATCGCTGATGGTGATTTCTTCAGTCATAGTGGATGACCTCCTTAGTTTAGCCCGCGAACAGCGGCTCTTGCTTATTATCCTTGTTATTCTTGACCAGCCATTTTTCCCGCATGATCTTGTCCTGGATTCTTAGAAGCCCCTCTGTCAGAGCTTCCGGGCGGGGCGGACAGCCGGGAACGTAAACGTCTACTGGGACGATTTTGTCAACGCCTTTGCAAACGGAGTAGGCAAGTTGAAAAAGTCCGCCGCAGTTGGCGCAGCTTCCCATCGAGATGACATATTTCGGATCGGGCATCTGATCGTAGAGCAGCTTGGTCCGCTTGGCCATCTTGTAAGTTAGTGTCCCCGCAACGATCATCAGGTCGGATTGACGAGGCGTGGCGCGGGGGACGGCGCCAAAGCGGTCGATATCCGCCCGCGGTCCTCCTGTTTGCATCAATTCGATGGCACAGCAGGCCAAGCCGAATAACATGTACCACTGAGACGAGGCTCGTCCCCAATTAAGAAGGTCGTCTACTTTTGTAGTAAACACGGTTTCCGGCAACTGGTTGATCAACGGCATAAAAGCCTCCTCTCACTCGGACAGACGCAGCGCGTGACGCGGGAACAGCTGCGGGAAAGAATCTCTGCCGCGAGGGCAGCGACTCGCTTTTTAGGAAGGGCGGGTGGCCAGCGAAGGTTCTCTCGTTGGTTCGCCCGAAGCGAATTAGTGTCTCTAGCTAACGCTCTCTGGAACGCGAAATTGTAGCGGCCGGTAGCGCGGGGATGGCCGGAAAAATTTCCCTTTGTGAGTCTCTGCGATCGGCTGTAAATGGATCAGAGCGACTTCAAAAGGACGCCGGCTTTTCGATCACGGATCCGCAACACCGGCGCAGAATTATCGTTCTCTTATTAAAGTATGGACCTATTAGGTCCATGATTCAATGGCCCCATGGAATTAACTTCCAAATCGCTCGATTCAAGAGCCGTCAAAGAGCGAAAACTAACCAGTTTTTTCTGCTTTTCATCGCACAGACCGAGCCCTAACGACCCGAAGCTGCTCCGTAGCGTGATGGCGTTGACCGCCTGGAAGGCCGGGATTTCATCGTAACATCGCTGCAGGTTGTAATTGGGAATGCTCGGTCGCACATGGTGAATGTGATGAAGTCCGATGTTGCCGCTGAACCACTGGAGTACTTTCGGCAGC
>JBFJNS010000512.1:0-2043 GCA_041618055.1 Binatia bacterium | reverse complement strand
CTCTACGCCACCCACGTGCCCGGCGACGGCGGCGACACCCTGGTGGCCAACACCTGCATGGCCTACGAGGCTTTGCCTGCGAAGATCAAAAAACGGATTGAGGGACTGACCGCTATACACCGCTACGGCTGGAACGGGGGAGGCGCCATCACCGAACCGGACCCTGAGCGCCGCGCCCAGTATCCGGACGTCGAGCATCCGGTGGTGCGCACCCACGCCCTTACCGGCAAAAAGATCCTCTACATCAATCCTGGATTCACCATGTGCATCAAGGGCATGGACCGGACGGAGAGCGACGAGCTCTTAGCAGAGCTGTTCGCGCATCTGCTGAGACCTGAGTTCCAGTACCGCCACAAGTGGAAGAAAAACCAGCTCATCGGCCTCGACAACCGCGCCTCCATGCACTGTGCCATCGCGGGCTACAGGGAGCCCATGAGAAAGCTACGGATGATCGTGGGCTGTACGGAGCGGTCGACCGCGTAAAAATTCGCCTAAGAGTGGATGGTTTGATCAGCGTTCCTTCTTCCGGGCGCAGGGATTGCCCGTTCCAGCAGATTATCTCCATAGCTTGCTGAAAATTACTGTCTAAGCTGAGGGTGTTAGTGAGCAGCTTGGCGTGCTTATCTCCATTCGAGATAGGCGTGTCCCCTTAATTGTGAGAATGGTCCGATCAGTTATGCGTACACAAAAATTGGCAATTTCCCTCCTCGCGGGGCTTCTAGTCAGTTGCGCCGCCAATTCTCAAGAGACCGGCAATCTGCGGGCACTTCAAGCGGACCTGGAGCAGCTTAGAGCCGAACGCGACATCTTGAAGGCGAAAGTCAAAGGTATGTGGGAAGATTTCGAGCAGGAGCGCAGGCAATGGCTCGATCGTAATCTCGAGCTTCGCTCAAAACTTCATACGCGTCAGGAGAGCGACCGTGAAAAAAGAATACTCCAGTCGCGCTACGACAGCCTCAAGAGCCAATACAAACGGCTTGAGCGTTGGGCAAGCGATCTTGCGAAAGGTTATGGCCCGGGAATCTGGGTCTACAGCGATGACCACCAGTGGCCGCTCTACGGCCGAAAACCGCGGGATGCAAGCGTGCGCGGCATCGTTGATGAATTGAACGAGCCGCGTCGGCAAGCCGGCGCCCCGCTACTGGTCCTCCAGGGCGTTGAGGATGGCGTGGTCAGAATCGGCGTGGACAATGCGCTGAAGCTCACAACTCAAATGGGTTCGGCTGGCGCCAACAGCTACATCATGACGACCGTCTATTCTTTGGCCTCATTACCTGAAGTTGATTGTGTGCATTTCGAATTCGAGGAAGGCGATCACGCGGCGCCGGGTAAATACTGCAATTAACGAGACCGTTGGCTTCATCAGAGTTGAAAGTGCGCGTCGTCTTATGTCGTATCTGCGACAAATATTGTGGCTCTTCCTGAAGGTTCGAATTTAGAGACGACTCCCTGATTATGGCCTGTTACCCCGGAACCTCGTTGGTCAAAAAACTGGGAATTAAGGAGGGGTTCCGCGTTCGGCTCACCAATGCTCCAAGTAACTACCCCAAACTGATTCACCCTTACCCGGAAAATGTCCAGCTTTCGTCAAAGCTGACCAAAGACGTCGATATCTGGCACCTCTTCAGCAAATCTTTGAGTGAGCTTCGAGCGCAGCTCGATAAGACAATGGCCGATATACAGCCCGACGGAATGATCTGGGTCTCATGGCCGAAGAAATCCTCCGGCGTTAAAACCGACATCAGCGAGAACAAGATTCGGGAGATCGCCCTTCCTTTGGGATTGGTGGACGTCAAGGTCTGTGCCGTGGACGAGACCTGGTCGGGACTCAAGCTCGTCATTCGCAAGGAGCTGAGGAAGAGGGGCTGAGATAACGGATCCGTCATTCTCTTGACGCAGTCAACTCGTAGACTAGGCGCTCGTTACCCTCCACGGGGTGGGTAGAAAGGCCCCAATCCGCGGCGACCGGCAGCGGCGGCACGCGGGTCTCCCATTTCACTCATAGGTGTTAAGATTACCGCGTCGCACGGCCACGAGGCCGCG
>JBFJNS010000511.1:0-2070 GCA_041618055.1 Binatia bacterium | reverse complement strand
GAGCAGCCGACGAAATTCGAGCTAGTCATCAACCTCAAGACCGCCAAGGTCCTGGGACTCAAGATTCCCTCCCATCTTTTGATGGAGGCGGACAAAGTGATTGAGTGAACAAATTTGGATTTTCGATTTTGGATTGCTGAGTAGTGCAGACATTAACTGTAACGCATTTGTTTCCTGGCTGAAAATCTTAGTAGAATGCTATTTGTCTCAATGGCCCCCGTGAAGGCAATGAGCGGGTGCGTATGCCTGCGCTAACCCAAAATCTAAAATCTAAATTCCAAAATTTTCGGGCTGGGCGGAAGCGCGGACGTCTTGTCCGCCACTACTTTCTCATTTCGTTGTTTTTAATCAGCGGCGGGCTGATCACGAGCGGGCTTGTCGAGCTTTACTTCCGCTATCAAGAGAGCTCCGCAGAGCTCATCCGGCTTCAACAAGAGATTACATTGGGGGCAGCCTCGAAAATTGAACAATTCGTTCAAGAGATCGAGCGGACGACGAGAGGAGCGACCAAGAGCCGAGAGATTACGGAAAGGGGTCTCACTCCGGCATACCAATTTGAATTGAGACGTCTACTCATTATCGCTCCTGCGATTACAGAAGCAATGGCGATCGACAGTCAAGGAATCGCTCGTGCGGCTGTATCGCGCTTTACCAGCGTTTTGCCGCGCGGCAAAAAGGTCGACGCCGCGATACCGGCGCTCCGGTTAGCCAGGGAAGGGCAGTCGTATTTCAGCCCCGTTTACTTCTTCAGAGATTCTGAGCCCTACATGACGATTGCCGTGCCCATCGAGCGCTACGCCGGACGGATGATCGGAGTGCTTCAGGTTCAGGTTAATCTCAAACACGTTTGGGACCTAGTGTCGCAGCTGAAGGTCGGGATTGCGGGGTATGCGTACGCTGTCGGTCGCAACGGTGACCTTGTCGCCCACCCGGACATCAGTCTTGTTTTGCAGCGGCGAACGACGACGCAACTAACGCAAGTACGCCAGGCTTTGCAATCCACGCCGGACACAGAAAACGCGGGCTGGACCATCGCGCGCAATCTCAACGGTCAAGAGGTGTTTAGCTCTTGGACGGCAATTCCCACTCTCGGCTGGACGGTGTTCGTCGAGCAGCCGGTCGACGAGATCTACGGCCCCCTCTATGCATCGTTGTTAAGAACGTCCGGTCTTTTGCTCGTGGGACTTGGGATGGCGCTTGTAGCCTCTTTGTTAGTTGCCCGGCGGGTTGTCAGACCCTTGGAAAAACTCAGAAGCGGGGTCGAGCGTATTGGGGCGGGGGATATGAATTCGCGTCTCGAGGTCAAGACAGGTGATGAAATCGAAGTTCTAGCGGAGGAATTTAACCGGATGGCGGAGAATGTCCGTGAAGCCTACAGCGGCCTGGAGCAGAAGGTCGAAGCGAGAACCCACGAGCTCGCTTTTGCCAATGAGCGGCTAAAGGAGTTAGACAGGCTAAAGTCGGATTTTGTTTCCAACGTCTCGCACGAGCTGCGAACCCCGCTCACGGCGATCAAAGGCGCCGTGGATCTGATACTGCGCGAAGTGGCCGGACCTCTCACCGAGAAGCAAATTCACTATCTCACCCGCGTGCGCTCCAACACGCAGCACCTGGCCGGCCTCATCAATGATCTTCTGGATCTTTCCAAGATCGAGTCCGGAAAGATCGAGATGAAATCCACCCGCGTTTCCCTCGGTGGCCTCGTGCATGAGGTGGTGGAGACCTTGCGGCCCGTCGCGGCCCAAAAAGCCATCGCGTTGGAAGCGACCATTCCCGAGCCGTCGATATTGGTTTGGGCCGATCGGGATAAGATCAATCAAGTCCTGATGAACCTGATCGGCAACGCCATCAAGTTCACGCCTGACCGGGGCAAGGTTACGGTATCGGCCTTAAGCAATGGCAAGGACAATGTTCAGGTGTCTGTCACGGATACCGGTCCAGGAATTACGGCGGAGGAAAAGGAAAAGATCTTTGACAAGTTTTATCAGGTCGCCGAGGCGGATGGGGTGAAGCCCAAAGGCACGGGTCTCGGTCTGGCCAATTGCAAGGCGCTTGTAGAATTGCATCGGG
>JBFJNS010000510.1:0-2075 GCA_041618055.1 Binatia bacterium | reverse complement strand
TTCCCGAGTTTGTTTCATAGCGGTCTCCAACGCTTGCCGTTGCTCTTGGTTGACCCCGCCGAACAACCCGTCCGTAACCATTCCCAAATATCCCATGACGACATTCAGCGGCGTGCGCAGCTCGTGGGACATCACGCCGAGAAATTCGTTTTTGACGTTGTTGGCTTTCCCGAGTTCGATGGATTGCTGTTCAAATCTTTTTGCCGCCTTTTCACTATCATAGGCCGTCCCGGTTACCACCAGCAGGTACGCGCCGAAGAGAGCGAGAAGGGTGAGCCCGATGGTGAGTCCGCCCCAGGACTGCCAGGTCTGCCGTGACGCGACATAGAGCGGAGTTCCAGAAAAATCCATCACCCACGTTCTTCCGGCCATGTTGATCGTCCTGCGGAAGCGCAGGTTTGGAGCGTTCTCCTGGGCTGGCAGCTCAGAAGTCGCTTTGGCATCCACATAAATCATATCCTTGCTCGTCGGAGCGGTCGTATCGTAAAACTCGAGTCTGACATGCTCCCTGCGTAAGCCGCTCTCCGCGGCTTTGACGATGTCCGGGATCCGGAACACGCCGACGATGAATCCGAGCACGCCCCGACGATGCTGGTCGATGGAATCGAACGCTCCATTTTTTTTATAAACCGGCAGAAAAACAAGGAACCCCGGTTGACTCTGGGTTTCTTGCACCAGCTGTATCCAACTTGTGGCGATGGGTTTTCCTTCGTCCCGTGCCCGCTCGAGCGCCTCGCGCCGCGCAGGCACGGAAGCGACATCGAACCCGAGAGCTTTCTCATTTCCCTTGTAGGGCTCGATGTAGGACACGGCGACGTATTCCGCCCGTGGCGCCGCTCGAACGAGGTTCCCTTCGCCATCGCGCTCGGTAATCTCAAACCCCGAATACCCTTCGGCCCTTGCGCGCTTCTCGAAGACTTCCCGGTCCGCGTCTTGCACGTACGGGTTCCATGAGACTGCCTGGATCGCAGGATGACGCAGAAGCAAGCGATGCGAAAACACGTGAAAATCCTCGCGCGTGACCTCATTGGAGGTTGCGAAGAAAGCCTCCAGCGAGTAAAGGGCATCGAGGTGAGCCTGAACGTTCACACGCATGGCCTCGGCGAGGTCCTCCGCCTGACGTTCAAAAGCATTTTTGATACTGGTCCTTTCCCAGTTCCTTGCGTACAGAAAGTAGGCGGTAATCAAGGCAAACAGGGCGGCGAGCGACACGGCGGCGATCCGTCTACGTCGCCAAACCTCGCGCGGCTCGCCCATCGCGACGAGCACCAGCGGCATCAGCACGATCACTCCGATGGTATCTCCCACCCACCATGTCCACCAAGTAAAAGCGTAAACCCCGCCCTCAACGATCCCAATGAGCCACAGGCTCGTTACACTTACGAAGGGATTGATGGCGCAGGCCAAAGGTCCCCCTAGAACCAAAAAGTTGATGACGTCGCGTTGCTTGGTTAGCGGTGTGGGAAACCCGACGAATCGCCGAATGAGAGACGCTCCGATGAGCGCTTGCAGGGTCGCTCCGAGCCCAATCAGCGAAACCAGTGCTAGCGACTTTTGAATTGGCAGCCCGCTGAACAGATCGAGTGTCGTCCAGAGGTTTACAAAAAACGAGCCGAGAAAGATTCCCGGCCAAACGCGATTTCCCAACAGAAGGACGGCAGAAAGTGCCACGCCAGCGGGCGGCCAAATGGGAGAAGCATAGCCCGGCGGGATCGCGAGCAGCAACGCGAGGGTCCCGGCAAGGTAATAGATAAAGGCAATCGCCAGCACCTTTCCTGTCCAGCTCAATGATATTCTTAGCTTCATCGTGAATTGCTTTTTTTCGACTTTTACCAGGGGAAACCGCGGACTATCGAGATACAATTCTACGCGGAAATTTCATCACAATCCTCCGGTATTCCTACGCCATCGCGCAGCAGCTGCACCAGGTGCACCCAGATCCATTTATCGCCTTCGGGAACGAAGGCCGAAATACCCTGTCGGATTACTCCCTCGAAGAACGCCAGATCCTCTGCGGAAATTTCCGCCGGTTGTCCGAAACAAGACAGTTCCAGCGTGATTTGCGCCAGCTTTTC
>JBFJNS010000509.1:0-2083 GCA_041618055.1 Binatia bacterium | reverse complement strand
GGTACGCGCCATGATCGGGAAAAGGACAGCTCCCAGCGGTTGCCCCACCACTGTTGAGCCAAGCTCCACAAGCTGTTGGGCCCGAGAATAGAGACCGACCGCCTCGGCACCCAGCAGGCTGCCCAGTAAGGCCCGATCGAGCCTGTTTGCTGACATGTATGAGAGGCGAACGATCGAGAAGGAGGCGCCAAAGCTTAGGATATCGCTCAGCGCCTTCTTGGAGAATGCAAGTACCCAATACTGCCGAGAGAGGGCCATGAGAAATGCGAAGCGAAGGGTGACCTGGGCGATATATCCGGCCACCAGAGACCAGAACCCCAAGCCGGCAAGCGCACAAGCGACGCTAAGCCCGCAGTATCCAAGCGCCATGGCCAGGAAATTGACTGTCGCAACCCTTTGAAAGCGTAGCTCGCGTTTGGCCAAGGACTCCAATACACCGGCGAGCGGTTGTATCACGATGATCGTGGATAGGAAGGGCAAGACCCAGGCGATTTCGTCGATTTTCACAAGCCGGGCAAGCCAAGCTGCGGAGAAATAGAGGGCCGTCGCCAATACGGCACCCAAAACAAGGGACAGACAGAGGGCCGTTCCAATGTGCGCGCGGTCAACGAACTGTCGCTGAATCAGTGCGGGACCGACACCAAGTTCGACGAAGATCGTAAGAATGGCAATGAATGCCATGCCTGTCGCAACGACTCCGACCTCTCCGGGCGACAGGATGCGCGACAGCACGATAATCGTTGCAACCTGGATCCCGATGCTGCCGATCGTTTGCCCAGCGCTCCAACCGAGCGCTTTGACGGCCTTCTCGCGTAAATTGCCGCGCTCATTCGGATTTTGGGATGGCAATGTGTCCACGCCTCAAATGATGAGAGATACTAACCAGTGGTTCCGCGAAAAAAAGCGACAGGTTTGGCTGCAAATCGAACCCGCGGGTTCGCTTGGCACTTGGTGACAGTTGCATCGGGCGTTCGACGGCGTGCCCCATCTTACCTCGCTTGATCGGATAAGTTGGGAGCACCGAGCACCTTTCGAAAAAATTCACGTTCAGCCAGAAAAGTCCAAGAGGATTGAACCGAGCCATGTCCGGAAGGTGATCTTGCGTCAAAGTGGCGGTGGACCAAGCCGAGATAAAGAAGAAGCGTTTCAAATAGATTAGGGGCGCATGAAGCATACCTTCCCCCAAGACACGGGCTCGTCTAGAAACCACGGTCATTGTAAATTCTGTTCATCAGATGAGGCGATCTTGTCTTCGACCTGAACGCCGTTCGGGTGGGCCCTAGCAGCCTTTGCCGCCCAAGTTTTTAAACCTGCAATCTTAGCGGCCGTTGCGCGGGTGTAGTGGGTACCGGATAATGCCGACCTGTGAGAACCCTGTTTAATCTTGGGACTAGGCTTATCCTTCGTGTCAAGAGCTGCTTCCTTCATGGCCCGTTCTGATCACTCGAGAAGTATTGCCATTCATGGAATGGTTTTTTCGAACAATTTCGGGGACGCCTTATTGCTCGGGATCATGAAGAATTGGGTTGAGGATCTTCTCCCCGCCGCGAACATCTTGGTTCCATTTGGCACCAAGAATTCCCATGGGCTTGCTGGATCAAATAGCTTCTGCCGCCTGATGGGGTTTTTGAAGTCTGGTCAGATCATTTTCACTGGCGGCGGCTATTTCGGTTTGTCGCCCGACCATACGGTGAAAATGCGGCTTGGCCTCCTGGCGAGATATGCCAGCGTCGGACTAGCCGCAGGAGCACTTGGCAAGCCCTATGGCATATTTGGCGTAGGGGTTGGGCCCCTGGAAGGCTCAATCGACAAGCGCCTGATCGCGCAGGTATTCGAGAAAGCTGCGGTTGCAACCGTACGGGATCGCGAAAGCCAGGAGTGGCTCCATCAACTGGGTGTGACAAATACCAACCTCCACTGTACCGCGGATCTCGCGCTCACGCTCGATCGATCGGATATACCGCCTTCTGCTGCCAAAGCGGCGAAGCAGGCCATTGCTAACTTCCCCTATGAAACAAAAATAGGCTTGCATTTGTCGGCGCCCGCCAGGGCATCGTCAGACTACGGGCGTGTCTTTGAAGGG
>JBFJNS010000508.1:0-2095 GCA_041618055.1 Binatia bacterium | reverse complement strand
GTTCCTCCTCAAGCTCTTTGACGAGCGCCGCCGCATCCATGAGCGTCATGTTCTTTATAAAATCTTTGACTTGTTCCCTCGATACCTCTGCCATAAAAACCTTCCCCCTTTATGTTAATTCCGCACTGTAGCGATCGATCTTCGATTCATTGTTATCCTGCTCTCGCTTTGCCGGCAGCATCCAGCAACCGAACCAACCGTGAGGCGGGCTCTTGAATGAGCCGAACGAGATGCGATGCCGGTGCTTGCATGAGTGCCAGCAGTTTCGCTTGCAGTTCCGGCTTGCTGGGCATCTGCGCCAGCACCTTGACCTTTGCCGAGTCCATCAGCTGGCCTTCAAACATCCCGCCTTTGATCGTCAACTTCTCATTATCTTCGGCGAACTTGACGAGCGCTTTTGACAGTACAACCGGATCGTCGTACGCAAACACCCAACCGTTAGGACCTTCCAACATGCTCTCCAGAGAGCCGTACGCAGTATCCTTGAGAGCTCGACGCACCAACGTGTTTTTCATGACGTGATATTCACCCGACGCGGCCCTTATCTCGCGTCGAAGCCGCGTCATCTGAGCCACCGTAAGACCCCGATATTGGGTCATAATGGCAAGTTTGGCGGACTTAAATTTCTCTTGAACGGACGCAACCTTTTCTGCTTTTGCGCCATGACTCGCACGTACAACTTCCGACTCGGGCATGCTTAACTCCTACTTAACAACGCTGCGTTTACCAACAGAAATTCAGGGCAAAGAGACGCCCTCTAGGCCGCCATCACTCTAACCTGGGATAATTCAAGCTTAATACCCGGACCCATAGTACTGGAAACCGTCACTCCGCGAACGTAATTGCCTTTTGCGGAAGCTGGCTTGGCCCGCAGGATCGAGGTCAACACGGCCTTGGCATTACCGATTAATTGCTCGCCGGAAAAAGAGGCCTTACCGATGGGGACATGGACGTTTCCCGCCTTATCCACCCGAAACTCCAACTTTCCGGCCTTGATTTCCTTGACGGCCTTGGCAATGTCCAGTGTTACCGTGCCCGTTTTCGGATTGGGCATCAGACCCCTCGGACCCAAGATTTTTCCTATTCGGCCGACGGCCGCCATCATATCCGGAGTCGCCACCGCCTTATCGAAGTCAAACCAGCCTTCACTGATTTTCTTGATCAGCTCCTCGCCACCGACGAAGTCCGCCCCTGCCTCCTGTGCCTCTTTTTCCTTCTCGCCTTTGGCAAAGGCAAGCACCCGAATGGTCTTTCCCATCCCATATGGCAAGGTCACGGTCCCGCGCACGTTTTGATCTGCCTGACGGGGATCTACCCCTAAACGAATGGCGATCTCGATGGTCTCATCAAACTTCGCTCGCGCCGTTTCCCGCGCCAGTTTGAGTCCTTCCTCTAAGAGATAGCGTTGATTACGATCAACCTTGGCCAGCGCGTCCCGATACGATTTACCATTAGTGCTCATGTTATCCCTCGACTTCGACAGCTATGGGTTTGCATACCATTCGATTCCGCTGTTTAGCCTCGACCCGCCCTCGAATCACCCCTCAACTTCCAACCCCAGGCTACGAGCCGTGCCCTCCACTGATTTTTCGGCCGCTGCCAGGTCTTTGGCGGTGAGATCCTTCAATTTGAGTTCCGCAATTTGCCGTACTTGATCGCGAGTCACTTTACCCACCGTCGTCTTGCCGGGCTCAGATGACCCCTTTTCTACACCTGCGGCTTTCTTCAGCAGCACAGAAGCTGGAGGCGTCTTGGTCACAAAAGTAAAGGAACGATCAGCATAAACAGTGATAATCACGGGAATGATCATTCCCTGCTGCGACTGCGTCGCTGCATTGAAAGCCTTACAGAACTCCATGATGTTCACGCCTCGTTGGCCTAAGGCAGGGCCAACGGGCGGGCTTGGATTCGCCTGTCCGGCAGGAATCTGCAGCTTAACTTCCCCAATAACTTTTTTGGCCATTTCTTTTGATCCTTGTTGACTTAGTTTCGTTCCACCTGAACAAACTCCAGCTCCACCGGAGTCGCGCGCCCGAAAATGCTGATCAGCACCCGCAGCTTGCCTTTGTCCGGACGAACTTCTTCGACCACTCCG
>JBFJNS010000507.1:0-2118 GCA_041618055.1 Binatia bacterium | reverse complement strand
TAAACTATAGTTGAAGGTTTATCCTTTAAAATAGAAGGAAGTCAATTCGTGCAAGCGATCATAGTTACACTTTGCGTCGCCCGCGGAGTTTTCCAGGAAACCAAGAGCCAACGCGACCAAGAAGCACATCATGGAAAAAGTACAACATAAAATCGGTGGCATGTCCTGCTCCTTTTGCGTCGAAACCATCCGGCGCGCTCTAATGCGCATGGACGGAGTCGCCGACGTCAACGTCAGCCTCGCGCACGAAGAAGCGCTGATTCACTACGATGAGGCTCGGATAAACCCCCAGGCCCTTAAGGACACGCTGATCGCTATCGGTTTTACCGTTAGAGATCCAAGCAAGGTACGGAGCATCGAAGAAGAAGAGCAAGAGATGCGCGAGGAGAGGGATCGGTTGATACTCGCCGGCTCCCTCACGGGCATCGCGTTGTTGCTGATGCTCCTCATGTGGCTCAACCGCATGTTTCCTTATACCCATGAAATCGCTCCAGTCTTGGCCTTCACGACGGTTTTTCTGGTGGGCTGGCCGATACTGAAAATGGCCTGGGGATCGGTCAGGCGCGGTATTTTCAATCAACATGTCCTTCTTGAAATCGCCGCCTTTGCCGGGCTGGTGGGTGGTCTTTTGGGATTGAGGTTCCGCGAGTTTCCCGCGCCCGACTTTTTTGGTGTCTCGGTCTTCGTCACTGCCTATCACATTCTGAGTCAATACACGTCCCTGCATGTGCGTACCCGTAGTTCGCAAGCCGTCCGCAAGTTGCTCAGCCTTCAGCCCGCTACGGCGCGCGTAATTCGCGACGATAAAGAAGAAGAAGTGCCGATCGAGCAGATTTGCCGAGGCGATCTGGTCAGGATCCGACCCGGAGCACAGATTCCCGTGGATGGCGAGGTCGTCGATGGCATTTCGGCCGTTAACGAAAGTTTTATAAGCGGAGAGCCCTTGCCCAAGGACAAGGTCGAGGGCGACGAAGTGATCGGCGGCTCGGTGAACCAAACCGGCAGCCTGATTGTCAGGGTGACCAAGATCGGCGAGGAAAGTTTCCTCCAGCAAGTGGCCCGTCACCTGCAAGAGGCCCGGGCGCTCAAGCCAAGCATCATCCAGCTCGTGGACAGAATTCTCGTCTACTTCGTCCCGGGCGTTTTGGCATTCGCCGGAGCCGCGATTTTATTCTGGACTCTGGGAGCTTGGATCGTCACAGGCGAGCCGAACTTCATCCGGGCTACCTATGCCGCTTTAGCTGTTTTAGTCATGGGTTATCCCTGTGCGCTGGGAATGGCGACTCCTCTGGCGATGATCCGAGGCGGAGGCGAAGCTGCGCTGAAGGGTATTCTCATGAGAACCGGCGAGGCGTTTCAAGTCTTTAAAGACGTTAAAAAGGTTGTGCTGGATAAAACCGGCACGATCACCGCGGGCAAACCGACGGTCACGGATCTCGTTCCTCTAGATATGCGTAGCCCGGACGAGATTCTGCTGCTTGCCGCCAGCGCGGAGAGAGCGTCGGAGCACCCAATCGCTCAGTCCATCGTAAATCACGCCGAAGAGAAATGTCTGAACCTTAAAGAAGCCGGGGATTTTCAAGCAGCGGCGGGCGCTGGAGTTCGGGCCCGAGTGGAGGATCGTGAAATCCTCCTAGGGAATCTCCGATTCCTTGGGAATGAGCGAGTAGACATTACCATCGCGCGGCAAAACGCAGCAGGGCTCGAGGCCCAGGCCAAAACCGTAATCGGTTTGGCCGAGGATAAAAAGTTGGTCGGGCTCCTGGCCATCAGCGACGCGCTCAAGGAGGATGCCGCCGGAGCCATTCGGCGCATGAAACAAGCGGGCCTTCAGCCCATCATGATCACCGGCGACAACCAAGATACGGCCAAAGCGGTTGCGCGTCGTGTCGGTATTGACGAAGTCTTCGCCCAGGTCCTGCCTCAGGAAAAAGCGGCCAAGGTGCGCGAGCTTCAGAACAGTGGATTTCGCGTAGCCATGGTGGGGGACGGGATCAACGATGCTCCCGCACTGATGCAGGCTGATGTGGGTGTCGCCATAGGCGCGGGCACGGATATCGCCATAGAGTCTTCGGATGTAATCCTCGTCGGCGAGCGCCTGAGTGGTTTTGTCGATGC
>JBFJNS010000506.1:0-2120 GCA_041618055.1 Binatia bacterium | reverse complement strand
TGAGAGTTAATGCGCGGGGCTGGCGTTGCAGAGACCCTATCTCGGGCTCTGATACGCTGGCGCTTGCGTTCGCAGATTCCACCACACTATTGAAACCTTGCCTCCGCGAAAGGCCGAGGAGAGAGTCTTTCGCGACCGGTGACCCTGAGAGCCTCGGGGCAAGGTGTGCTATTTCGTAGGTTTCGACTGCATTTGGAGAAAGAACACTCACCAGACTGTAGGGGAGAGGCACCATTTGTAAAAGACCATACGCAAGCCATAAGGCCAACAAAGCCAGCACAGGCCTCGCCCTGTGGAAGGATTCCGTTATCTCTGCCTTTCCCTTGACATAGCGCCACAGCCAAATTGCCCCCATAGTGCAGATCCAAACCTCCATGAGCGCCCAGCTCCAGGGACGGTTGCTCCCGAGAGGAACGGGCAACCAAATCAAAAGAATGAGGAGGGCCACAAAGAGCCGAGGAGAGCTCTCAAGTTTCACCCGCGACGCGCAGAGCACAATGCCGGCGTGTTGCGCGGTATGGGCAGGTGTCGTTTTCAGCGGCCTCTTCATGCCCGCAAGCGGTTTGGCCTTACCGAAACTCATCCCCTGCACTTGTGAAGCCATGCTGCTCCGCGAGCTCGTCCATCCACTCAGAGCCGTCCTGACGATACCGTTCAACCGTCAGCCTGACGATATGCTGCACATTTTCCGGTAGATCATCGAACACCTTCAACGCCTCGTCCGCAATCCGATAATGAACATACGATTCCCAGGGGCCGAGCGTCGTTGCGCGCTCCACAGCCAGCGCAAACTCTCCGTCGAGTCGCCCTTGTCTCAGCTTCACCAACGCAACATCGGTCCAACCATACGGCCAGGCGGGGCGCAGCGACACCGAGCGGCGATGGTAGTCAAGGGCGCGGTCCAAGGCGGAAAAGGCGTCCGCATCAAGGCTTCCTTGTTCCGGAACTTTAACCTCGGACAGTGCCCCCAAATTCGCGTATATTTTCGGATTTAATGGGTCGAGCACCCTAGCCAGCTGAAGGAAGCGATGCGCTTCCTCCCACGAAGCCTGGCTCTCCGAAGACCACTCGGGAACTGCCTCAGACTGCCCAAAAAAATCCCGCTCGTTTGCGATCGCTCCGTAGAACAACTCAGAGCTGATCTCGTCCCCCTCCTCGACGTAAATGTCTGCGAGCGCTAGAGTGACCGCGAGAATGGCGACACCTGATAGGGCCACCGAAGCTGTCATAAGCAGCCATCTACGCATCAGTTATGCGGATTTTCACATCTACCCTCCGTCCCCAACCGCTTTGGCTGTTATGTCGTTAAAGACGCGACCATTACACGCCCCCACTGAAATATTGTCTCGGGCGCTCCAGATCCGCCGGCATAGAATATGGCCTGCCATCGTCTTCGGCGCAGTTGTTAATAAGCCTTGGCCTCTTGCTACCGACTAAGGTCACGTCTTTGCCCTGTATGCATCTGGCCTCTAATGCGGGCTACTTCCACATTTGCCGAGCGTGCAATTGCCGTGGAATACGCAATGCGGGACAAATGGTGAAACACGACATGTTCGTTTTTCTAGGTCTTGCATGTCGCGAAGACGACAAACCCAAACCTTAGGGCCTCGTTTATGTCTCTTGCACCAACGATATGCATAATGAGCCAGCCGAATTGGAGGCGAGAGCGAAGAGCCTGGCTGCTCGAGCTGCCCAAGCGCCGACCGGTCAATTGCGGACGCAGGCGTCGCGAAGGCCAGGGTTAGTCCAGCGCGGCCGGAGCCCTGCGCCGCCAGCGCGGCGTTTGGAGGCAGCAAGTGCTCGATCTGACCGCCGACAATGCCCCCAGAAACTTCTTGCGAGCCGTAAATCGGAGAGTTATCAGCAGCAAGCGCGGGGTGTGCGATCAAGAAAACGGCGACCGGCAAAGTTATTAACGCCAGCAGTGAAGGGAAACGCGCCCGGGTGTTGGAAATCTGAGCCATTTTGTTATCTCCTCAAGGTAAGAGCTAAAGCATGATTAAAGAATCATGCAGTTTGTTCTGTCGTGGCTACTTGGTAACCATTCAGAAACTGCTTCCTATAAGACAAATTGATCGTGACCACGTAAGTGCGTGTTCCCGAGCACAGGCGCCACAGTT
>JBFJNS010000505.1:0-2124 GCA_041618055.1 Binatia bacterium | reverse complement strand
GTGTTCGCATCGCTGTCGTGAATGTAAGTCCCGCTCGCGACCTCGGCACGGGCCGTCACCATGAAGGCATCGGCGTCGCGCTTGGTGTGAAACTGCCGGGCTCGGCGCTTGCCGTTGGCGTCCTTGAAGTCCACCAGCCAGGCAGACCTGCCGCTGGGGAGGATCCTTTTGCGAATGGAGGCCATGGTCACGCCTCCTGCGATATAGTGATGTTAGCCATTGCCAGAAGTCCTTCTTCTGATGGTGGTTAGGGCTGGTTGGGGGTTGCCGCCCCCTTCCGGCCCGAAATACAGGTTACGATTACGAGGCATTGACGTATCCTCGCGAATCCGACAGTTTAATACACTAACTGTTTCTCCTTTGCAAACTCGGATAGCAAGGTGTTGGTTTCGAATGGCCACTCGGGATCAAGAGGCAAATCGGGACTGTTTCAGCACGACGGAAGCTGCCATCGGGTCGGGGCTCTCGTCTCGCAATGTCATGTACCTGTGCTCCAAGGGATTGGTCCCCGTACCCGAAGGTGGCGCAGGCAAGGGCAATCCTCGGCGTTTGGCCTATGAGGGACTAGCCTATCTGGCGGTCATCTCGGCCTTTTACAATGCCGGACTGGAGATTTATCTGGCCGCTCGACTGGTCAATGAAATTGGCGATGAGGCGGACTTCCACAGACTTGCAAATCTCCACAGCTACCTCTCCCACCCCTACTCCGGTGTTGCATCCCGGATGCGAGAGGAGGCGCTCGATGTTGAAAACGCCTTTTACCTGCATGAAGCGCTACGGCGGCATTCGAATAGTTATCAGCCCCATCACGCCATCGAGCATGATCGGTTAATTGAGATCTTCGACCGGTTGTTCGTGTACTTGAACCATCTTTCTACCGAAGGTCAGAGCGACTTCCTCGCTCCAAGCCGGCACCCTACCGCCATGTATAAGCTTCACGGCTGGAAGAAGGGCACCGATCATCTCGAGATTGAGCATGCCCCCTCTCATCGGGTGGGCCGCTTGCCTAGGGAGTGGAAAGCCGCCCAAACCAATTTCAAAGGGATGACCTGCGTGAACGTATCCTTGGCAATCCGAGACTCCCTTGATTCTGTCGCCAACCAGCGCGAGGAATGATTTTTTTTAAAAGTGTGAAGACAGTAACTGCTTTATCCCACAGTGCAATGCAAGACGTGAATGATCCCATTCAGGCGCGAAATCGAAAGGCAAGTGAAGGCATGAAACCGGAAAGGAGCTTATCAGACGACCTTCTTCGCGGTGCCGATGCGATCGCTGAGTTCATGTTTGGAGACCGCAAGAGGCGCAGGCAGGTCTATCACCTGGTGCAAAGAGGCGAGCTTCCGGTCTTTCGCCTTGGCGCCACACTCTGCGCTCGGCGATCGACCCTAATCGCGTGGATCGAAACTCAGGAAACGCGACCCGATGGATGAAGCCGCCGCCATGGGTTTTAGGCGGCCTGGATCGGGTCCGGGGCCCCAAACGACTTTGGCAAAGCCATGAGGTTGCCTCCCGGAAATCACAAGAGGCCCTCCTACGGACGGCTCGATATCGGACTAAAGCGCTCCTAGAATGGCCGCCCAGGGTCCAACTACTGCACCTTATGGTTATCTCTTAGTGCTGCGCCTCTTGCGGCGCGCGGCTTACGACCAACGAATTACACCTAGCCAACTCCAGGCATTCAACATCCTGGCCAGCTTTAGCGGACAGGACTGCAGCTGCTTTGCTTCCACCTCGACAATTGCCGGTCTACGGGGAATCAGCCGCCAAGCTGCGCAGAAAGCTTTGAAGCATGTTGAGGAGCTCGGCTACTTTCAATCCATACGAAGATACCGTCAAAATGGTAGCGAAACTTCCAAGCTCTTCATTTTCAACCAGGACTTGGCCGGAGTTGACGCCTGCCTATGGTTTCCGAAACGTTCGCCGTTTGAGGCCTTTCAGCCTGTTACTGGACTGGGGGCGCAACTTTCAAAAGTTGCACAGGGGGCATCCTCTGAGAGATGCGGCCCCCCGCACCTTTCGGAGGATGCACAAAGAAACCAATTGGAAGAGACCTCAAAAGAAGAAACCCCTGGCGCTTCAACTTTTGCTGCGAGTTCCGGCGGTCATGGGAGCAATCGCCATAGC
>JBFJNS010000504.1:0-2134 GCA_041618055.1 Binatia bacterium | reverse complement strand
TGGAGCACCGACTGCACGAGGTGTTGGAGGAAATACGTCTTGTGCGCGTGGAATTTGGCTACCCTATCATGGTAACGCCCTACTCCCAGTTTGTCGGTGTTCAGGCGACGATGAATGTCATCCTTGGCGAGCGTTACAGAGAAGTCCCCGACGAGGTCATCCAATATGCTCTCGGCTTGTGGGGCAAAGAAGAAAGTTCCGCCATCGACGCGAACGTGAAGGACAAAATTCTCGGTCGCCCGCGGGCGAGAGAATTGGCCGCCTGGAATCCTCCGCAAACGTCAGCGCGGCAACTCAAAGAGGCATTCGGCGGCTCTGGGGTATCCGACGATGATCTCTTACTCATCTATTTCTCGTCGCAACAGGAAGTTGCCGCTATGAAAGCGGCCGGCCCGTACAGCGAGTATCTGAGCGTCAAGAATCCCGTTCTCGACTTGATCGAAGCGCTCGCCAGGCAGCAGGGCCCCCGCCAGGTGTCCATTCGCACTCCGTCAACGACGCTGCGGCTTCGGCGGAGAGATAAAAGCCACGTAGCGAAAAACTAAGACAAAACAACCTCAATGGCAGGCTTGCAGAAGTACGCGGTTGACTGCTTCGTTCCGGGTTGGATGATGCTAGCCGGTCGGCACTGAACGCCGATACAGTCCGTTCCCGGGGATCCTTGCCTCGGCGCGGATGGCTCTCGCACACACTTATATTATCATTTCAGGTGACGATTGCCCTAATGTTTCGAAGCTGCCGGCCTCACATCCCTTTCACATTGCTCTGAACCGAACTTTGGCTCGAAGACATTTCGACGCGCAGTGAAAAAATACGTTTTTCCGCTCGGTGAAGAGCGCCAACCCCAACAGTTTGGCGTGAGAGCAACTTTCCCGCACCGTCACGGACCTCCATGAAAATGCAGTATTCCAGCGCCTCCCCGTCGTCAGGGTGATTGATTGCGCCCTCCACCAAAAGGGGACATGTGGTTGGATAAGAGCCGTTACCCGCACCGACAGATGCGAATCTTAAGACGTGGTGGCAGAGCGGACACGACGCCGAACTCTTCAGAATCGTCCCTTTGCAGTGTGGACAGGTGCGTGATTCCCCAGCCACAGACGGACGATTGGTTCTCATACGGCAGAGCCACTCTTTCCCTTCTCATGGGTCCGGATGTTAGCGACCTTCGCTCCTTCCATGTCGGTCCACCCAAATTCCACATTGCCGCGCATCCGCGATCCCGCGAGGACGGTTAATGTCGTTGCCTTCAAATCTCCGATGAGCTGGCCGGATTCCAAAAGCTTGACCTGCGCGCTGGCAGTCACATTTCCCTCCAGCTCGCCTCCGATGGTAACGCTCGCAGCGCTGATCTTCGCTGAGATATGGGCACCCTTTTCAATATTCAAATCTCCCTTGATATGAATATCTCCTTTGAACTTTCCAGCGATGCGCACATCGCTGTCCCCCTCGATTTTCCCCTCGATGGTTACACCAGCACCGAAAACGGATTCCCGGCCATCCTTCGGCGCTCTTTCCACTCGCTGGGGGATCGGACTCACGGGTCCAGCTGCCTCTTGTTCCGGTTTTGCGCCTTCCTCGTTCATCGTTGGTTCTTTCCAAAGCGCCATGAAAACCTCCCTATGTGATTTATTTTCTTTTGCATTGAAACCGGATTAAACATCAAGCCTCGCTTCAAACCGACCGGGAGAATATCCCGCGTCTACACACGCAAACCAGATGCCAGTAATGGGCACCACGCCGCTTGTCCGAGCAAGTAGAAATGAAGATTTTGGACCGCTGATCTGCCAAGGGATGCGTGATAATTCTTTGAAATTCGACCACTTATTCTATCGTTCGAAAAACTGGCAAATAGCCACTTTCCACGCGCGCCCCCGCTGAAGAGACGGTCGACTGTTCGAAATTGTACTATTAGGCCTACACTTGCATGATACCGAGCTGTATGAAATTGACTGCGCCGGGCGAGCGTCCGAATTAGCGCGCCCACATCCGACAAACAGTGGCTCAACTCGCGACGATCTTATCTAGTGCAGTGTCCCCCCAACGCTTCTTTACATTTGGATGCTCCACAGAGGCAGGCCTTCTGCCCGTGGTCAATAGGCCGATGCCTTGTAGGCCGCCCCGCCAACCCCGTCGA
>JBFJNS010000503.1:0-2150 GCA_041618055.1 Binatia bacterium | reverse complement strand
TGGCGCGATTCTCTGAAGAAGGCCATAAGGAACGCCTCGAACAGGCGCATCAGCGCGTGTTGGCGGTTAATCAAAAGATTCAAGCGCTCAGTGCCGAAGTGCAAGCCGCATCCCCGGGATACAACCAGCTCATCGATTCATCGACTACGGGGGAACGCGTCGCCGAACTTCTCAAACCCAAGGAGGCGCTGATACAGATTCTGCTTGGCGGAGAAAAGAGTTACGGTTTCTTGGTGCAGACGACAGGCGTCGCGGCATACGAGATCAATCTTTCGGGGCAAGCTGCCAAAGAAGCCATCGGTGAGCTTCGTCGTGCCTTTCAAGAAGACAGCGCCGGCAGGCTTTCCGAGTACGACGTGAGCGCAGCATTCGATCTATACAGGCAGCTTTTTTCGCCCGTCGAGAGGCAGATGGCCGGCGTCGAGGAACTCTTCGTCGTGCCTAACGGCCCTCTTCTCAGTCTCCCCTTTGGTATCCTCGTGACAGAGAAGCCCCCTGAGATTCGAAACAGCGACTACACCGAAGTTCGCTGGCTTGCCGAGAAGGCCGCTATCAGCGTTTTTCCGTCGGCTCGTTCGTTTGTCGATTTGCGCGCAATTGCGCGTCCATCTTTGGCTAATAATTCTTTCATCGGCTACGGTAATTTCGTGCCGTTCTCAACCGCTGCCGTTGAACGCTCGCAATCGGCCTTGTCAGCAGAATGTCGTGAGGACGCGCGCCGACTCCGGAAGTACCACGACATGCTGCGCGCATTGGGACCACTTCCCTATACTGACATCGAGGTGAAAAAGGTAGCGCAGACGTTTCCGAAGGGTTCGACTACCACCGTAACGGGAGAAAAGTTCACCGCGGGCGCGGTGCAGTCGGCGTCACTTGAAGATTATAGAGTCGTCTACTTTGCTACCCATGCGTTATTGCCTGCGGAATTGGAGTGTCAGCCCGAGCCATCCTTGGTTACTTCATTACCCGCGTTCGACGCCGAGGCCGGTGATGGCTTCATTCAGCTCGGCGACGTGCTGCGTTTGAACTTGAACGCCGAATTGGTCGTCCTCTCAGCTTGCAACACTGGAGGACCTGGAGTCGAAACCGGGGGAGAGAGCCTCTCTGGTCTCGCACGAGCCTTTTTCTTCGCCGGAGCGCGCTCCATGGTCGTCTCGCACTGGGCAGTGAAGGACCAACCCACGGCCGCAATCATGGTATGGATGTTCACCCAATTGAAGCAAGATCCCCAACTCGGACGATCCAGAGCACTGACGCAAGCTCAGCTTCGGATTCTCGAGAGCGCTCGGCGGCCGGGCCGCGAGGCCCTTTCGCATCCGATATTCTGGGGAGCGTTTACCCTTGTAGGCGATGGCGCCCGCCCGATGACGGCGATCTGAAATCTCTGCATGAGGAGGCGAAAAATGCAACAGACGAGCTATTTTTCATACCTAATCAGTTTTCTGGCGGTCCTGACTCTGGTCTTTGTGCCTGCCGTCACACTAGCCCAAGATTACAAGCTGTACGGCAGCGACGAGACGCCCTCAGCCGATCAGCTAATTGATTCCCTGAATCCCGAGTCACCGAGTCGAGGAATACGGGTCGTGCCAAAAGGCGCAACGGCGGCCACTGAGCCCGACAGAGCCGCGGTATCTTTGCAGATTAATTTCGAGTTCAATTCCTACAGCCTCACTCCCAACGCCACCAGGCAATTGGACGTGCTCGCTCAAGCGCTGAAGTCCTCGGCGCTGGGTCAGGATGCCTTTCTCATCGAGGGTCACACCGACAGCGTGGGAGGCGAGCAGTACAACTTGAATTTGTCGGAGTATCGTGCCCGTGAAGTAAAGCGCTATCTTGTCGAATCCGCCGGTGTAGATGCGCAGCGGTTGACGACCTTAGGGCGAGGAGAAATGGTACTGCTTGACGAACAAAACCCCAGGAGCGGAAAAAACCGGCGGGTTCAGATCATCAACATGCGGCCGGTTGAATAAGTAGAGGTTATCAAGCATGTCCCGATCCGGCTCGTAGGCTCGAATGACGAAATGGGCAACAAGGATAGGTGGTGCAACGGCTAGTCGGAGATACACTCTCGCCGGTCTGACACAAAGACGGGCAAAAGCTGAGTGCCCACGGGATCGTCGGATGCCCGGTTGCCCGATTTCGGCCGGTTG
>JBFJNS010000502.1:0-2155 GCA_041618055.1 Binatia bacterium | reverse complement strand
GGACGGCGAAGTCTTGCAGACGGGCAAGTACCGCTTCCGTTTCTTACAAACGCCGCATGTGCCGCACTGCTGGGAGGCTGGGTTGCTCTACGAAGAAACCCAAGGGACGCTGTTATGTTCCGACCTTTTCACCCATCAGGGAAAAGTCGAACCACAAACCGCCTCCGACATCGTCGGCCGGGCCAAGCAAGATCTGGTCAGCGGCCAGCAGGGTCCGCTGGCCAACGCCTATCCCTATACTGCGCAAACGGAGAGGATTATGTTCCGGTTAGCTGCCCTCAAGCCGAAAACTCTGGCGACGATGCATGGCTCGACGTTTGCCGGAGACGGCGAACGAGCGTTGAAGGATTTGGCACTGACTTTGAAGGAAGTTCTGGGAAAGGAAACATAGCTTCTCGGTTAGCTAGCAGTCGCTTCGGGAATTTACGTGCATCGGCCCATTCAAGGCTAAGCGACGAGACGCTACCGCAGAAAGAGCCCGGGGCGCCGAAAACAGATTGGAAGCGACGCCACAATTTTCAGGAGTCTAACGCAATGAAAATTTACTATCACCCCGTGTCAACCACCAGCCGACCGATCATGCTGTTTGCCGCCGAGGCGAATCTCGATATCGATTTCCAGGTGGTCGATATATTGACCGGCGAGAATTATCAACCGGCTTACGCCGCCATCAACCCCAATTGTGCAGTGCCAATGCTGGAAGACGGCGATTTTCGCCTGGCCGAAAGCTCGGCGATTCTCAAGTATTTGGCTGATAAGACTGCGTCGCCTACATATCCTTCCGACCTGAAAAAGCGCGCGCGCGTCAATGAGCGCATGGACTGGTTCAACACCGGGCTGTATCGCGATCTGGGCTATGGACTCGTATATCCGCAAATCCTGCCCACCTATCGACGGCCGAGCGACGAGCAGCAAGCGGGAACCATCGCCTGGGCAAAAGAACGAGCCGGGGGTTGGCTCAAGATCCTCGACAAGCATCTGATCGGCCCGCGCGACTATTACGTTTGCGGCGATGAGATTACCATCGCGGATTATCTCGGCGCGTCTTTTGTGACGGCGGGTGAGCTCATTCGTTGCGATTATTCGAAATATCCGAACGTCAACCGCTGGCTGGGAAACATGAAGTCGCGTCCGAGCTGGGCAAAAGTGAACCAAGCATTTTCCCAGTGGGTGGACTCGCTCAAGGACGGCCGATTCGAGACCATCTGACAATGGCCGCAAGTGATTCAAGGAGCTTGAACATGATTAAGAAACTTCATCACAGCGCCTACCGCTGCCGGGATTCGGAGGAAACGCGGAAGTTCTATGAGGACTTTCTTGGGCTTCGACTCGCGGGCACGCTCGATATCACGGAGACCAAGAGCGGTCGCAAAACCAGCACACTGCATACTTTTTACGAGCTAGACGATAAGTCCTATCTGGCTTTCTTTGAAGCACCCGATATGCCCTTCGATTTCAAGGCGCAGAGCGACTTTGACCTGCACATCGCCTTGGAAGTGGAAGAAAGCGTTTTGGCGGAGATGTTTGCCAAACGAAAAACCCACGACATCGAGACTCGAGGTATCTCTGACCATGGCATGGTCCATTCCATCTATTTTCGCGATCCCAATGGATACGTCATCGAGCTTGCCGCCAAAATGCCCCGGCATGACGAGGCCATGGACCCGGCGATTAATAAGGCCCGGGCCATTCTCGATGCGTGGCAGGCGGAGAAACGGACGGGAGCGCGCATCTGAACCGGCTTTTTTTCTGAATCAAACCACGACCCCGAATTGTCTTACCGGCCAACGGGCCCATCCACAAAATACGGGTCCTTTGCACTGACCATTTTCTCAGCGGAACTCGAGCCACCACGAACGTGCTTCAAGAATAAGATTGAACGGCGTGGCCTTGGCTCTTCGAAACTTTCGAAAGCCGGCTTTCTTGAAAACACCGGGCATCCTAGCCGACCGGCGCGCCGCGACCCCAGGAATTTACTGTTTGCAAACATTATATAGAGCCCATAGGGTCTAATTATCATCGTGGCTCTTTTGAAATTTGTTGGAAAGTAACCCGAAGTGGTCGAGTATGAACGACAACGTTTCAACCCGCGAGCGAATCAATGATCCAGAGAGACTCGAGGCCCTAAAGGCCACAGGACTTTTGGATAGCCCGC
>JBFJNS010000501.1:0-2158 GCA_041618055.1 Binatia bacterium | reverse complement strand
TGAGAATGTTCCCAAGGGTCTCATCGCCGGCGGCTTGGGTTTAGCGCTCGCGACCGTGGGGCTCGATCCCATCGAAAGCGTGCCTCGTTTCACGCTGGAGCCCTTTCTGGGAGAAGACAATGCTCTTTTTCTATGGGACGGCATTGCGTTAGTCAGCGTGACGGTGGGTCTCTTCGCCATTCCGGAGATTATCGATCTGGCGGTTCAGGGATCGAGCATCGCTCGTGACAACCAACCGACAAAGCTCGGCGGCGTCATGGAGGGCGTGAAAGACACCTTCCGCCACTGGAAGCTGGTGCTGCGCTGCAGCGGAATCGGCGCCTATATTGGCTTGATTCCCGGTATGGGGGGCGGTCCGGCCCAGTGGCTGGCCTATGCTCATGCCGTGCAGAGTTCGCCGGACAAGGACCGCTTCGGCAAGGGAGCCGTTGAAGGAGTTCTCGGGCCAGGTGCGGCCAATAATTCCAAGGAAGGCGGCGCGTTGATTCCGACTCTCGCCTTCGGCGTGCCGGGGAGCGTGTCGATGGCGATTTTGCTCGGCGCCTTTATCATTCAGGGCATCGTGCCGGGTCCGGATCTCTTGAACCCAGAGAAACACTTGACGCTCACCTTTTCTTTCGTCTGGATCATCGTCGTGACCAACATCATTACTGTGGCAATTTGTTTCCTATTTCTGAACCAGCTTGCCAGGATTACTTTCGTCAAGGGAACCTATCTGATTCCATTCCTCCTCTTGCTGATTTACCTCGGGGGTTTTGCCGTGAAAAACAGCTTTGGGGATATCGTGCTCGTTTTGATCTTCGGCATGTTGGGCTGGCTGATGGTGAAGTTCGACTGGCAACGCCCGCCGCTGCTCTTGGGGTTGGTCCTGGGCGGAATCGCCGAGAACAATTTGTTTATTGCGAGTCGGATCTACGGTTATAGCTGGCTGACGCATCCGGGGGTTATCGTGATCGCTCTCATCACGCTCGTAGGCACTTTGTACCCGTACATTGCAGCGAGATTGAGGCGGTCTCGGGCCAAAGCGAGTCAATCAACGACTACAGAAGAATCAGCGCCTGAATTCAAAACCGTGCCCGTGCCTTTTATGACGCGAATGGCGCACGCGGCGTTTGCGCTTTTTATCGTCGGCATTTTCGCTTATGTCGTGTATCAGGCGAAGTACGGCTTTGGCGACTGGGAACCTCGCGCAGCCCTGTTTCCCTGGGTCATCGGTGTCCCGAGCTTGTTGCTAGCGCTCTACGTCTTAATCGAGGAATGTGTCCAAACGACACGCGTAGTCAATATTGGAGACCAACACCTCGAACTCGAACCGGAAGTCGATCCTATCGTGGCACGGCAGAGAACGATATCGATTACCGGCTGGATCGTTGGGTTCTTTTTAGCGATCTGGTTTCTGGGTTTTATTCCCGCATCGGCCATCGCGACGTTCCTTTATCTGAAATTGGGCGCACGAGAAAAGTGGCCAATTACTCTGGCCCTGACCGTCGGCTGTTGGCTGTTTTTTTACGTTGTGTTCGACTACTCGCTCCATCTGCCGTTTCCTGAAGGTACAATCTTGGAGTGGATACCTTGGGCTGAGCAATCTTCGATGTAATCCCGCCCGCGGCGTCAAGACGTTCGTCGGGGCCCCTACAGGGGGGGGCCTTCGAGTTCCTTGCGTTCTTTGAGCACGCAGGGGAGAGCTTATCACATCAGGGTTTGCGCTGTTGCGCGGCAGCGCAATTGCCGATTCGATTTACCCGCCACATAGATGCTTGCATACACCCCGGGAAAGTTAGGGAAGCACCCGGGGAGGCGCGTTCGCCTCATCGGCGATGCCAGCAGTTTATTTTTTCGGTTCTTCTGGCTTTCCTGTGGCTAACCGGGCTAGCGCTACATTGCTTTTAAGGTCTCCGAGCTTGCACCGCAGAGACGCGGAGGACGCAGAGTTAAGGATTCTTTAGCAGCGTGTCCAAGAACATTAAGGCGTCACACCCGAATGTCTTTATCGGGGGGTCCAGTCCGCGTTTCGCCTGCCTGTCGCCACGCTCGCGACGGCAGACAGGCCGGGATTCCCGCTGAACGCATCCGGGAATGGCGGACTTCGGAAAGGAAATACTTGTTGCTCAGTAAGCTGCGGAAAATTAAATCCGAAGCGCCTAAAATTACTCCCAAC
>JBFJNS010000500.1:0-2166 GCA_041618055.1 Binatia bacterium | reverse complement strand
TGGGGGTGGGGAAGCGCATTGGCTCGCAGCCGTATTCATTTATCGGCTACTGCAAACTGAAATCGCCCGAGGGGAATTACATCGTGTACGAGCAGCACCGGCTGCCCACCTCTACCACCTGGAACTGGAAGGTCGTTGCGAGCGGAGGCAAGTGGCAAGGCGCGAAGGGTGAAGGTGCTTCCACGCGAGTGACCAAAGCGAAGGGAATCCATGAGGGCACCTTCCAGCAGTGCAATCGACACGAGGGAACGCTGGCGATCCCTGAGTAGGCAAGAAAATCACCATCCGAAAGTTCAATCGCTTGAATTGACCGGAGCGACGGCTGCCTGCTCGCCGGGCCAGTCCCGGGCGCCAATGTCGAAGAACCGGGGGTGAGCAGACGGAAAAAGGGGTCGGAGCCAAACTAGTTTTACTGGCCCAAAACATTTCGGCCCCGGCCCCTTTTACGCGATGATGTCCCGCTTTGCCTGTTCATGCGCCACCACCAGTGCGGTATCGGCGAAAACCTCGCCCCCAGCGATATGGTCGACATGATCGTGGCTGGATCAAAAAATGGATCAGAGCCGAAATATTTTCAGCTTCTCTAATAATTTCGACTCTAACCCCTGTTATCCTGACTCCTTTTATCGGAATAGTTAAATAGTCGACTTCAAAAACCGATTGTCTTCTTGAACCGTGCTAATGGTTGCTCGATTACGAGGAAGGTCCGTTTATCCGTCCTATACTCGATCTCCGACGTATCTTCTTACACCTTCTATGAAGTTCTCCACATCCTCCTGTCTCGTATTAAATGCAGTCACCAATCGAATGGTGTTCGGCTGCGGACGGCCCCAGCGATAGAAACCGAAGCCGGAATCTTCGAGTGCCGAAATGGCTTCCTCGGGAACGGTAACAAAAATCTCATTGGCCTCCACGGGGTAAACCAGCTCAACCCCCTCAATAGATTCGAGGCCTTCGGCCAAACGCTGCGACATAGCATTCGCATGCGTCGCATTCTTCAGCCACAGCGAGTTATGCACATAGGCTTCGAGTTGAGCGGATATGAACCGCATCTTGGACATCAAATGACCCGCGCGCTTCCGAAGATATGGCAGGCGGTCGGCCAGCTCAGGTTTGAACAGAATCACCGCTTCGGCAATCATCGCGCCATTCTTGGTCGCACCAAACGATAGTATGTCGACGCCGACACGCCACGTGATCTCCGAGGGCGCGCATCCAAGAGACGCAACCGCGTTGGCAAAACGCGCGCCGTCCATATGGAAGCCCAACCCATGCTCACGTGCGATTTCGCCGAGTGCAGCCAGCTCGGAGGGATCATATACGGTTCCGAACTCCGTAGATTCCGCAACGGTCAGCGCAGCCGGCTGTGGACCGTGCACGTAACCCTTTGGGAAATGCTCAAGGGCGGCATTGACCTCCTCGATATCAAGCTTCCCAGCCGCGCCGCGAAGTGCAACCGTTTTGGCACCGCCGGTATAGAATTCCGGTGATGCGCAGCCATGAACGCTCACCTCGGAGTCGTGATGACACAGGATTAGGCCGTACTGCGGCGCGAGCAGCGCGAGTGCAAGACCGTTCGCGGCGGTCCCGGTGGCGACCGGGAACACCGACACTTCCGTTTCGAAGAGTTCCGAGAATAGATCCGAAAGCCTATTGGTGCCCTCATCGGTTCCGTAAGCAGTTTCCACCCCCTGATTGGCCTTGACCAGGGCTGCCATGATTTCCGGCGCAACGCCGGTCGTGTTGTCGCTCCAGAATTTCATGAGACTCGTCCTCCTGACTTCAGGTTACGAGTATGGGAAGAATAATGGGAGAGAATAAATGGAGCCGGGGCCGGAAAAATAAATGGTGAAATAAATGGAGCCGGGGCCGAAATGTTTTGATGTTTTCAGCCTGAGTCGATTTTCACTCCCATCCCCAAAACCCTCGCCACATGCACGGCTTCTCTATCCGCACCATCCTCAATCTGATGCCTGCAACTCGTCCCATCCGCTACGATAACTGTTTCTGAATCCGCTTCTCGGACGGCTGGCAAAAGGTTCAGCTCCGCCATCTTCATCGACACGTCGTAATGGTCGGCTTCGTAGCCGAAGGCGCCGGCCATGCCGCAGCAGCTCGATTCGATGGTCTCGACTTCCAGGTCGGGGATGAGCTTGAGCACGGTCT
>JBFJNS010000499.1:0-2214 GCA_041618055.1 Binatia bacterium | reverse complement strand
AGCCGTTAAGCGGTAAGAGGTCGCAGTTTTCGTCTTGGCGATGTTTTCTTAGTTCTTAATTGTTGAATATCACCACATCGTTAACACTTTTTAGTGATAAAAAAGTAGCAAGACATTGTTAACAATTTTAGGTTTTCTTGAGTTTATAGCGACACACTTTGATGATTTTACTTTGATGGAAGAGCTTGAGCAGGTTTTGTTTTGTGAAGATGGTTGCCCGGACATATTCGTGGACAAGGCCTGCGGCAACGTCGAAGCGTTCGGAGAAGAAATGAACGGCGCCTCTGCGGTCTGTGAGACGGATGAACGAGACTTTTCCGTCGTGCCATGGGATGGGCTTATGCTGCAGGGCAAAGGACTTGGACAGCGAGCGACGAGCCTTTGCTGCATGAACGGACCAGGGAGTGCGCTGACCGAGTTTTGCATAACGGTGGTAGTTGTTGTGGAAGGTTTCGAACTGCGCCAGTTCCCTTTGCAGGTGAGCGAGGTTCTTGAATTGCTGTTGACGCAAGAACAGTTTGTCATAGACATCGTTGAACTTCTCCACGATCCCGTTGCGCCAAGGCTCTCTTTGAGGGATGAACACCAACTCCACTCGCAGATACAAACAGAGGCGGATGAGCCGTCCAAAGCTTCGGGGATAGCGATTGGACCCTCGGAAAGACAATTCATTGTCGACTTGGAGGTAACGGGGAATTCCCAATTGTTGCCAGCCGGCCACCACGGCTTCGACGATGTCGGTATCCTGCTTGCTCGGCAAGGCTTTGAGGGCCACGGCGTTGCTGAAGGTGTCGATGAGATGAGCTCCGTAGAAGCGCTCCTTGCTCTTGAGGTAGCGGGGCCCGACCAAATCGAACTGATGGACCTCGTTGGGTTTAACCGCTTGCAGAGCCGGATAGGGGGTAGAGCGCGGCTGGTAAGTGGGCTTAGCCAACAGCCCTTGGCGCTTAAGGATGCGGTTGATGGTCCAGATACCCGGCAGGGGATGGATTCCCAGCCGCTCAAGCTGCCACTGAATCGCCACTGCCCCTTTCTGTGCGTACTTGGTTTTGAGGAGTCGGTTACGAATCGAACAGACCAACTGCGCAATGGGTTGGGGAGTTCTGCGGGGAAATGTTTTGGGAGCCCGAGATTGACTGTGAGCCCAGTGGGGGTTGCTGGGATCGTAGAGTTTAAGCCATTTGTACAGCCAGGGGCGGGAACGTCCGAGACTGCGACAGATCGCGCTGGGGCGTTTTCCTTGTAAGAAAAGTGAGATCGCCTGCATTCGCTGTTGCTGCTCTTCCATGGGTTAGTCCTCCTCGCGGAGGGCAACATACCCAAGGAAGTGTTAACGATGTCCTGCAACAAATTCTCCATTAAAGTGTAAACGATCTCGCTGTTAATGATGTTGTGCTACTTGTCACTTAATCATTAGCGTCAGCCGTGAACCATGCAACGGTTTTCCGCAGTCCTTCCGTTACGCCTACCTTGGGTTCGTACTCCAATAGGTCTCTAGCCCGGGTGATGTCAGCCAGAGAATCGCGCACATCGCCGGGGCGTGGCGGCTGGTAATCGACCGTCGCGCGCACTTCCAATATTTCTTCCAAGATCCTGATCAGCCGGTTGAGAGTAATCCGCTCGCCGCAGCCGATGTTAATAACCGAGCCGGATACGCCCCTTCCCGCCCGCAGCGCCAGCATGTTAGCCTCGACCGCGTTGTCGATGTAAGTAAAATCCCGCGACTGCTCGCCGTCGCCATAGACAATTAGGGGTTTTCCCTGCTGCAATCGGGTTGCGAACTTCGGAATCACGGCGGAATATTCGGAATAGGGATCCTGGCTGGGGCCAAAGACGTTAAAATATCTCAAGCTTACCGTTTCCAAACCATAAAGTTTGAAGTAAAGCTGACAGTAGCGTTCGCCGACGAATTTCTGCAGGGCGTAGGGCGACAACGGGTTGGACGGCATGTCTTCATGTTTTGGCAACTCGGGGGTATCGCCATAGGCGGACGACGACGCCGCATAGACGAGCCGGCGAACGCCATGTCTGCGGCAACCTTCGAGTAAATTGAGCGTGCCCGTAATATTGGCCTTGTTGGTTTCCAGCGGATTGGTTACCGACCGTTGGACCGAAGGCACCGCAGCCTGGTGCAGCACATAGTCGACGCCATTGAGCGAGTTTTCGCAAACCACCGGGTCCGCCAAATCGCCCACGATAAATTCGATGGCGTCT
>JBFJNS010000498.1:0-2237 GCA_041618055.1 Binatia bacterium | reverse complement strand
GCTGATTACTATTACATAACGGTCAAGGCCGAACCTGAAGAGGGGTATAAGCTTCTTTCTGAATTTGCAGAGCTCGGCGTCAATTTACTCGCATTCACCGCCATTCCGTTTGGACCCATGCGTTCGCAGCTGACCTTGTTTCCGGAGGACGCACTGAAGATGGAGGACGCAGCAAAGAAGGCAGGAATTGCATTGGATGGGCCGCATCCAGCTTTGCTGGTCCAGGGAGATGATCGGCTGGGAGTGTTGGCGGAAATCCACGAGAAGCTCTATGACGCCAACGTCCACGTGTTTGCGTCGAGCGGAGTCTCAGACGGAAGAGGGGGCTATGGGTACGTCATCTATGTTCGCCCGGAGGAGTACGAAAGGGCCGCCGCAGCTCTGGAGATCTGATTACAGAGCAATCTGATTGTAAACGCAGGAATCCAGGCGTCAGATTTTTTCAATAAGGCGTTCTTAATTTTCAAGCGATCTGACGCTGAGCGATCCCTACAAAAGTTAATTAAAAAATCAAAAGCTTCAGCAAATACCGAATTTTTTGCATGTCCAATCAACATTGGTTCAGAGGAACGGTTCACGCTAAAAATACAGGACGATGCTCCGCTAGAGGATTAGGCGGTCGCTTTATTCTGTAAACACAGATTCAAACGCGATCGCTATTTAACCTGTTGAAATTCTCGCTTAATTTTTGGCGCCTGCTTCAGGCCCCGGCCACATTTACTCACAATCGATCCCGCCGAGCGCCGATAGTCAAATAATCAACTCGGGGACCGTTAAGCCGCGTGGCCCATCGCCAGAAGAACTCAATTCCGGGACCTTTCTCGCCCCGATGGGGTATCCTTCGAAAGCTCAATTTCATTCCGTTTGAGGAGATGCATCATGAAAAAGAATATCCTGACAACCGTCGTACTGGCCGCGGCGCTCACCCTTTCCCAGGCCGCGCTTGCCGTGGACGGCAAACTGACCATCGTGACCTCCTTCCCCAAGGATCTGACGGCCGTCTTCAAGCAGGCATTCGAGGCCGCAAACCCGGGAGCACAGGTGGAGGTGCTCAACAAAAAGACGACGGCGGGCATCAAGTACCTCCAAGAAACCGCCGGCAGCAACAGTTCGGATCTGTTCTGGGCCTCCGCACCCGACGCCTTCGAGGTGCTCAAGGGTGACGGCCTGTTGGTGCGCTATCGGCCCAAGGCCGAGGGCATCCCTGACAAGGTGGGCGCCTTCCCGATCAACGACCCGGACGGCTACTACTCGGGCTTCGCCGCCTCGGGTTACGGCATCATGTGGAACGAGCGCTACGTCAAGGCGAAAAAGCTGCCGGTCGCGAAGGACTGGGCGGATCTAAAGAAGCCCGTCTTCCACGGGCACGTGGGTATGAGCGCCCCATCGCGTTCCGGCACCACCCACCTCACCGTGGAGACTGTGCTCCAGGGCATGGGCTGGGATGCGGGTTGGGCCGAGTGGAAGGAGATTGCGGGCAACTTCAAGACCGTGACTGAGCGCAGCTTCGGCGTACCCGACGGAGTCAACAGCGGTCAGTTCGGATACGGTATCGTGATCGACTTTTTCGGCCTTTCGTCCAAGGCATCGGGATTCCCGGTGGATTTCGTTTACCCGCAGGTGACGACCCTGGTTCCGGCCAATATCGGAATCGTTAAGAACGCCCCCAATCAGCCCGCCGCAGAGGCGTTCATCGAGTACCTGCTCTCGCCCGAGGGACAGACGCTACTGCTCGACCCCAAGATTCAGCGCCTGCCGGTCAACCCGAAGACCTACGCCAAGGCGCCCGCGGGCTTTCCCAATCCATTCAAGGACAAGTCCATCGGCGCGGCGGTCAAGTTTGATCTGGATCTCTCCAAGAACCGATACAACGTCGTGAACTCGCTGTTCGACGTGATGGTCACCTACCGATTGGACGATCTTCAGGCAGCCACCGCCGCAATCCAAGAGGCGGAAGCGGCCCTGGCCGGGAAACCCAACGCCGAGGCCGCGGGCCTGATCGCCCAGGCGAAGGCACTGGTGGCGAAAGTTCCGACGGACGAGGCCACCGCAGGCCAGAAGGAGTTCAACGCCATTTTCAAAAAGAAGCGGAAGAAGGCCGACACCAAGCTTGAGGGCCGCCAGGCCGAGGTCGAGCAAGCCTGGGATGCCGAGGTCAAGGCCAACTACGAGAAGGCAACGGAGCTGGCGAAGAAAGCGAGCTCGATGCTCTGACAACCCCTACCAGCGCGCCGCGC
>JBFJNS010000497.1:0-2248 GCA_041618055.1 Binatia bacterium | reverse complement strand
GCGAGAAATTCGATGATGCGCTTTTTTACTTTTTCAAGACCGTAATGATCGGCGTCGAGAATTTTACGTGCTTTTGGAAGGTCGATCTCTTCCTTGGTGAAAATGCTCCAAGGGAGTTCCACCAACCAGTCAAAGTAAGTCCTTATCAACGAGTGTTCAGGCGCCATCTCAGGAATGCGCTCGAACCGAGCCAGCTCTCTCAGTGCTTCCTTCTCAACCTCCGGGGGCATTTTTGCCTCGTACAGTTTTTTTCGCAGCTCTTCAACTTCGACAGTTTTCCCATCCTCTGCGCCCAGTTCTTTTTGAATGGCCTTTAATTGCTCGCGCAGGAAATAGTGGCGTTGAGCCTTATCCATGGATTCCTTGGTTTCATCGCCGATTTTCCTGCTCAGTTCCAGCAATTCGATCTGGCGTGCCAACTTTTCTGAAACCCTTTGGGCGCGCGCCTCCGGGTCAAGGATCGCGAGAATTTCTTGCTTCTCAGCAGACGGAAGGTCCAAAGTGGAAGCGATCATATCGATTACGGTCAGGGGATCTTCAGTCCTTTCGATCATCGATCTCAGTTCGTTCATGGGTTCAGGAAATAACGATAAGGCCCTGGCTGCTTCTTGACGCAGGTGTAAAATTCTTGCCTCGAACTCTTTGGTTGGCGGGAGCTTTTCATCCACCATCGTGACGCGTGCAATGAGCAAGGGATCGGTCTCAAGAAATTCGGCGATCTCAAAGCGTTGGCGGCCTTGAACGAGGATCTGACGCTGGCCGTCCGGCAGAGTAAACATACGCAAAACGTCCGCGACGGTGCCCACCCCGTACAGGTCTCTGGGCTGCGGAACGTCTATATTTGGATCGCGTTGGCCAACAAATCCTATCGGAAGTTGTTGGCGAACAGTCTCTTCGACAGCTTGGAGCCTTGCCGGGCGGCGGACCCTAAGCGGCATGATCATGGAGGGGAAAAGCACCCGGTTGCGTAAAGGTATGATGACCAAAGCCCCCGCAGGGATATTGAGCCGCGCCTTGGATTTTTCCGATGCCTTCTCTTCAGCTTTCATGATTGCTTCCTTAGCTCGATGATGAGTAGCCCGTCCCGGAGAGAAATTTCTCCTACCGCTAGATGCTTTTCCCCGCCCACGAGCCGGAGCCGCCGCTCAAAACGGCCGAGCGGAATCTCCCATATCTTCAGTTCTCCTTCACTGCAGCATCTCGGCAGCGGGCGTTCGCCGGCGATAACAAGTTCGCGTCCCTCGAGCCGTACGTTCACTCGGTCAACTTCGACCCCAGGAAGAGCCGAAATCACCCACAGGCTTGCGTCAGTCTCGACGACGTTGACGGGAGGTTCCCAGCTTGGCGTCCTACCGTGAGATGCCCGATAGTGCGCCCCAGCGGCGATCTGTAAGAAATGTCTATGAATCCGTTCGGCCTGCTGGAGCAAATCGTTAGCTCGGTGCCAAATCAAAAAATCCCAATCGCGTTCTGACATATTATCCGAGCCTCCACGACACTAGAAAAATGAGATGATATTGGGGACAAAAAATAACGTAAGGACGGAATAGACCTTTGTCAAGGAAAGTACGCCGAAGCTTTGTTCGTGATTTGCTACGATCCTCCCAGGTTTCGTAACGAAACAGATCCTTCGCTAAATGCGAGCTAAGGGGGAGAAACTTTTGGTGCAACCGGCATGAGCGCTAAATAAATCGATACCGGTAAGCTCGTGCTCCTCCTGTTCGTTGGACTCCTGCCCGTGCGCATCCCATGCCAAACCAGCAGTCTGTCCCAACGGTGACAAGTTGTCCAAATAAAAGGTGAATCGCCTCACTCGCTAATTATCGAGCTAAGGTCGCCCGGACCGCCTGCGCATCTGTGCCGGCCGTTCGATATTTCTTTGTAATATCGTCCAAAATGAGACAGAAACTCGCGCTGATGCAGTATAGCATTATGTCCAAAACGAAGGAGGGGGATGACATGTACACCACACGCATCCGCGCTCACCGAAGCCGATCACCGCAGCCCGTCTCTGGCGGCCGGGAGCCCTGGTATGAGCGGCCGTCCGAGGTCGGTATGCTGCCGGAACAGTTCTTCGACTCTCGGGTCAGCCTCGCTTCTGTGTGCGCGGAGACGGCATTGATGTATGCAGTGCTGGAAGATGCCTTTCTGTGTTTTCAGAAACAGTTTGGGCTTACGATACCGGGTATGCAGCGCACGGCGCGGGAGGCCGAGAAATGGTTTTTTAGCGATGATTCGAGCTGGCTCT
>JBFJNS010000496.1:0-2266 GCA_041618055.1 Binatia bacterium | reverse complement strand
GCTGCAGTCCGTGGGCAAGCCCTTGGGGATAACAAGTCTCTGCATTTCGTTTTGGGAACTGCCAACCGAGATCTGCAAACGGCATTTCCAAGGGAAGACCCGGCCCATTGACCACGGGCGGAAGGCACGCCCCACTCGATGCATCGGACTCAATCGCCGCAGTTGGTAGGAGTCTTCTCGGACACCACGCCAACGGTCGCGACCGTGGCAAACCGCCGACAGCGAGGCCGTTATTTTCACCCGCTTCGCGCCTGCTGTTCCCTTGCGTGCCCTGAATCTCGCCAGATAAAAAATTCCTTTGCGATATCGGGAAATAGCGCGTAGGAAAGAACATCCTCGTCGCTGGTCGCCAGGCTGCCGATTTCCTTTCGGGCCTGCTCGAGCCCCGGCTTCAGCAAGTCCGCGGGACGGCAGGTGATCGGTTGCTTTTTTCCTAACACCTTGGCCTTGATGTCGTCGCTGATGGGACCCGGCGGCTCGCCATAGAGCCCCGTGAGGTAGTTTCGTGTTTCCGTGCCCACAACGGAATAGCGTTTGCCAGTCATGACATTCAATGCGGCTTGTGAACCGACGATTTGACTCGTTGGAGTCACCAAAGGCGGATAACCCAAGTCTTTCCTCACGTGGGGCATTTCCGCCAGGACGGCTTCCAGTTTATCTTCCGCTTTCTGCTGGCGCAGTTGAGCCACCAAATTCGACAGCATCCCACCCGGGATTTGCGAGATGAGAATATCGGTTTTGACTTGGTTGTTGACTGCGCTTTCAAACTCGGCGTACTTCCGGCGCACACCGTAAAAGTAATCCGCGATCTCACCCAATTGGGCAAGATCCAGGCCGGTATCATGGGGAGTTCCCATGAGCGCGGCTACCAACGCCTCGGTGGCCGGCTGCGATGTTCCCTGGGAAAGCGGCGATAGTGCCGTGTCCAGAATGTCGGCTCCCGCTTCGATGGCCATCATGTAAGTAAAAGGCGCCAATCCCGCCGTGCAGTGCGAATGAAGGTGCAGCGGCAGCGGGATCCGCGACTTGAGTTTCTCGATCAATTCAGATGCAACGTAGGGAGCGAGCATTCCCGCCATGTCCTTGAGGCAAAGAATCTGGACTCCCAACTCCGCCAGCTTATCCCCGATGCGGAGAAAATAGTCGACGGAATGAACCGGGCTGATGGTGTAGCAGATGGTGCCCTCGACCAGCTTTCCGGTCTTGAGCGCTGACTCGATGGCCGTCTTCATGTTGCGTATGTCGTTCATCGCATCGAAAATGCGAAACACATCGATGCCTCCGGCTGCGGCCCGCTCGACGAACGCCTGGACGATATCGTCGGGGTAATTGCGGTAGCCGACGACGTTTTGCCCGCGCAGGAGCATCTGGAAGCGCGTTTTCGGCATCGCCGCTCGCAGCTTGCGCAGCCTCTCCCAAGGACATTCCTTGAGATAGCGCAAGCTGGCATCAAAGGTGGCGCCCCCCCATGTCTCCAGCGACCAGTAGCCAACCTGATCGAGTTTCGCCGCGATCGGCAGCATATCTCCCGTGCGCATCCGCGTGGCCAGCAAGGACTGATGCGCGTCCCTCAATACCGTTTCCGTGAGTTCGATTTTCGTTCCCATAATGACTTCCTGTTTTTCCGTTCCCTCAAAAGTAAAGCTCTGCCTGTTTTTCCTCCAGGCGATCTTTTTCCTCGGCGTCGATGACATACACGCCGTTTACCTTCCTGATTTTAGTGATGTCATAGAAAAACTCGGAGACCTCCAGGCCCTTCTCATACTCGTACATCTTGATCGCATCCCAGGGACAGATTTTCTTGTCCAGCCGGTCTTCCGATTCGGTCCCGACCAGCTGCAGCTGAAACCGTTTTGGCATGGCATCGGGCGGTACGGGCTCTCGGTTACTATCGTAAAGCCTGCCTCCATACTCGTAGAAGATCTCGCCGGTTTCTTTGTGCTCCTGCACCTTGGTGAGGTCATCGCTATAGCACATTTGGCACCCGATGCATTTATCGTTGTCGACAAATACCCGATACGGTTTGAGCCCCCCTTGCGGCACTTCTTCATAGAGGAGATTGATGCATCCTTCCACCGGGCAATGCGCTTCGCATAAGGGCGAGCCCGCGCAACTCGAACAGTTTTCATCCATCACGGCCAAGAGAGCCGTGCCCTTGCGTTTTTTCGTCGCTTCAGCCGCCATGAGGCTCTAACCTCGCTTTCTTCCAACGCGCTCTAATAAACAACAGCAGGGCAGCCACCAAGAACACCCAATAGAAGCGAAT
>JBFJNS010000495.1:0-2275 GCA_041618055.1 Binatia bacterium | reverse complement strand
GGCGATATCCGGGGAACCGCATATGCCATTCCTGATCCCTCCGAATGCAAAAAACCTAAATTTCTGAATCAGTTACTGGCCAGATGGTCGATTCCTAGTACCTGGCCACAAGGAGGAGTATAGGAAGGAAAAGAGCGTGTTTCCGTAAAAAGTAAGGAGATTGGATCTGATCTGTGACAACTGCCAGTTCAGAACCAGGTTGGCGGTCAAAAATAGGGCGGTGCTTCCTGAGAAAGTCCACTCAATTTCGAACTGCGGGTGAAGAGGGATTTCAGACCAGACCCGCGACATCACGGATTGGCCCGGCAGCACATCATGCACTGGCATTCTGCCCAACGGCAGTACGCAATCGGATGACTTCGCGCGCGGAGACGCGCAGGTGAGCTCAAGTCTGGATCGAGCGCTCAGGCTTCATCTCGTAACTGACCGCCAGGTCCGCGCCGCATGAGCATGATCTGAACGGCAAGGGGGGCGAAGCCGGCTAGAAAATGCTTAATCGCATGCCCGCCAACAAGCTCCCCGGTTACGCGATAGATGCCGGCGTCGTAATACTCGACAATCTTGGAAAGCATGAATAAAACCAGAGCCGCGAGGAGCCATCCGCGCGCAGGATAGTTCGGTCGAAACAGCAGCAGAAAGATCAGCACTCCAACCAGCGTGAAGCTTTGGACCCAGAGATAGAAACGCAGATCATCGGTGTAGTGCCAATAGATTACGGTTGCGGCGCCCAGCAGCACCCCCGGAATCAACCACCGCTCCTGCGCGGGGCCTACGTGCTCTGCGAGCATCGCGACGAAAAGGGCGACCAGGGCAACGGCGATTGGAAGCCGGTCCCAGACGAGGCTAGTGTTGTCCGGCGCCAGGTGATACCCGCCCGAGCCTACGGATACGAGCGCCAGTGCAGCAAAGAAAACCATCCATGATCTCCGCGCGCCTTTTGGCCTGGCGCGCAGCGTATAGGCGAGGCCGGAGAGACCGAAGACCAGAAAGGGAAGATTGCTGACGACGTTCCAGAAATTGTCTACGCCGAAGATACGACGATTATCGGCGAAGGCGTGGTAGCCAAGCGGCTGCGCGATCGGGTCAAGGCTCAGGGCGAGAGCAAGCATGCCTGCCACTGCGATTCCGAGCAGCGACACGCCGAGAAAACTTTGACTTTGGCTGACAGGCATATTCGCTCTTTTCCCATCTCCGTGTGTTGCCATTCAACCGCTTATTGCAATCTGCTGTTCTTGCGAAAACTTCAAGCGATCCGACGCCAGTAGATTTGGACCCAGCGGCAAAGATTCGGGCTTTGGTTCTGTCTTCGTGCCTTTTCCCGCTGTACAAATACTCGAGCTCAATGGCGAACGCAAGCAGCACCTAGAATAGTTTCGTAAGCCCCAACTCGAACAGATGGCGTTTGTATTCGAATAGCTCGATATTTGATCGGTTATGGGTATAGGTGTACGAAAACATCGGTGCAAAGCCGAAAGCGACGTTTTTTCGTAGCACGATCTCAGTTTCGAATTGAAGCACGACGTCGCGACGCGTCTTGCCAAAGGCGGCAATAGGCTCGTCAAAGTTGCGGAAGCCGATCAAAGGACCGGCGGACACGCTGATTCCCATGGGCAACGCCTGGAAGTAACGAGCGCCAATAAACGGTTGGGTATTGCTGAAACCAGGATCTTCGGTCTCCTCACGCGCAATTCCAATTAACGCATCGGCCAGAGAAACCGGACTCAGGCTGTAGCGTGCGAGACCGCTAATTGACACGAGAAAGCCGTCAAGAAAATCTGATTCGTCGTAATTTCGAGCTTCGCCCCCGATAAATAATCGTGTTTCAAGTCGCGGTCGTATCCACCCACCCACGTCCATCTCGGCGCCCACGGCTTGACTTACCGGCACGCCGCCAAACCATTGGTGAGAGAATATGGCCCGCGCTCCGATGTCCAAGTCAGCATAGTAGCGGCGCAGGCCTGCAAACGCGTTCACCCTCATGTCATCGAAGCGATCCCCAGAATGCTCGATCCGCTGCACCCCGACACCTGCTTCCAGCCCGTATTCATCGCTCAACGGCTGACGCAGCTCTACAGCGCCTCTGACCGACGCTCCCACGCCCGATTGTTGAGTCGCGTCATCGCTCAATCGGAAGGGCAAATCGAAAAGTATGATTTCGGATTGTCTCGTTGCCGTATTGATATTGGAGTCCGGGACTATACCCAGCGAAAGTTCGGTTTGAACGGTTTGACGCTGACGAATCGCGGCGAGAAACCGCATCACGTTCTCCCTGACG
>JBFJNS010000494.1:0-2276 GCA_041618055.1 Binatia bacterium | reverse complement strand
GGCACCATCACAGCCCTTCGCCCAACTCCAATAGCAACCTGCTTTTTAACATAGGGGGGATCATGGGACTCGGCTCCATGCTTATTCGCGCGGTAATCAGCGGAGCTATCCAGGCGGCTAGAGTTGTCGCTCGTGAAGAAGCACGCAGGGATCGCGGCAATCAAAGCTCTAAACAGGTAGACGAAGTTACTTCCCTGAAGACAAAGAGCTTAGCGTTCCCGCCCATCGCGATCTCGCATCGCAAGGCTTTGCGAGTAATCGGAATTGTTGACGGACTCCTTGAACAAACTCGGGACGAGTGGCTGACGACTTTTCGGGACAGTTTTGGCGAGAATTCCCCGCCTTCCACAAAAGTGCAGGAGAATGTGAACAAGAACATCAATGATCTCTACGTACAGCTAAAGAGCAAGGGTTTTCCCTGCGACCAGGACGTAGCTTTTTGGACCGTGGTGTCCGACATTCACTTAGAGTTAATGCTCCACAAGGCTTTCCCGCAGGCTTGGGAGGAATGGAACGAGGAGTCCGACGGCCTGCTGGAGCGCGCCGCTGCTGAGGCCAAGCGAATCGCCGGCGAGCGAAGGATGGAGACGTTAGCGAAACTCATGCCTGATGGTCGTCCACCAACCGACCCCGGTGTGCTTAATGAGCGGCTCATGCGGGCCACCGGTGAACTGTTCGCACAAGTCATCCTGCCCACCTTAGTCGGCGCAGGGTTAGTGTTGGAGAACAACCCGATTTTTTCTGCGCGTTTCGGAAGCCTTGCCCCAAAAGTTCTGATCAGCGATATGATTGAGTTCACCCGCGAAATGTCGCATTCGGATAGTAAAGTGTAAAATCATACCTCTGTCTCCTTCTCTGCCATCACGGCTTCGCCCAGGCCAACCCATCGGCAGGCGCCCCAGCAAGGTAAAGGTGCCATTCTGCTTGAAGTGGATGTATGCTGGCGTCAGCGTTATCGTCCGGCATGGGGCGCGCACTGCGAGGCGCGCGGACCTTGGCGCTGGCTCCGCCGTGGCGCTAATGATTACTGAAGGAGCCATTTCTGTGCGCGCACCTGCCCAGGTCGTCGAGGGGCGGGGCGCCTAGCGTTGCACTGGAGTGGTGCCCTCCCATGGCAGGTCGGTAATAATTGGAGCGCCCAGCGACCCGCCCTGAGCGCCTTGATCAGACTATCCCGGGAAGGAGGAAAGACATGCAGTTAACTCTCCTCCGAACGATTGTCAGTCAACCCTCCAGGGCGACCGTTCGCCGGCTGCTTATCCTCATCTTTGCGGCAAGCGCAGCGGTTGCGTTCGGTCTCGTTCTCTGGGCCACGCCCTTTGCCATTGGTGTCGAGAGCGCCGATTCGATCATCTACATTGACACGGCACGCAACCTGCTCGCCGGAAAAGGCTTTCAAACTAGAGGAGAACCCCTTACACATTACCCGCCCATGTATCCGTTTCTGCTCGCCTCAACCGGGATATTCGGAACCGACCCCCTCGATGGCGCTCGGTGGCTCCAGGCCCTTCTCTTGGCAACGAATAGCGTTCTCATCGGGTTGCTTGTTTACCTGGGTTCCCGCGGGTCCCTTAGCGCCACCGCTTGCGCGATACTGCTGCTTCTCTCCTCGGAGTCCATTCTTCGCATCCATATCACCGCCTTGTCGGAGGGAGCATTCATAGTCTTTGCCTTGGCGACCGCTATTTTGCTGACGCGATTCATCGTCAGGCCGAGCGATTCGCTTTTACTGAGTGTATCACTCGTGCTCGGTTCTGCTCTGTTATCTCGTTATGTCGGAGTCACATTGATTCTCCCCGTCCTCATCAGCATCCTTTTTTTTGAACAAAGGACGCTACGGGCCCGATTCCATGATTCCCTGAAGCTGTGCCTGATCGCGGTCTTGCCGTTGGGACTTTGGATCATCCGTGACGTGATCGTGGCGCATTCTGCCACAAACCGTGCACTGACATTTCATCCAGTCAATATTTCTCACGTCATAGAACTGATCACCACCATGAACCGATACTGGATACCCATCCCCATCAACGACTACCTAAAAACACTTTTGCTCTTGCTGGGAATTGCTTTTGTTGTATTTGGCTTCGGAGTGAGGCTGAAGGACCATATTCGTCGTATACGCGATATAGATGCTGGTTTGGTGATCCAGGTTTTATCGATATCTTTTATCGTGGAATATATCGTGTTTTTGTTCTTATCAATTTCGTTTGTCGATGCGTACACTCATCTGGATAGCAGAATTCTTTCTCCGGTTTATGTGTTTAGTATTATCCTCG
>JBFJNS010000493.1:0-2293 GCA_041618055.1 Binatia bacterium | reverse complement strand
GTTGGCAGCCGGGCGGATGACGAGGGGACAGCTCGGTCGAGGCCGCAACCCAATACCCGCCGGTCCGCCTGTCGCGGCACGGCGGCCGGGGCGGAGGAGCGGGTGGAGAAGCGGTCAGGGCGACAGATCGCTCTGGGGCGGTGCGCGGCTCGAATGGGAAGAAAACAGAAAAAACGAACTTCCAATAGCAATTTAAACTAATAGCCAATATCAAATTACACTAATTTTCCTTGACAGAATAAACTAATAATGAGAAAACAGAATAAACTAATAATATGTAGACCAGAGGAAAAACGCGATGGCACGGCCACAAGACATACTGGCAGACGGTTTGCGGGCCGTGAAGAGCCTGCAGAATGTCGGCCGGGTGGCCATTCGGTCACAGGACCTCAAACGCAAACAGCGAGAGGCGTTGCTGCGCGGTGGCCATATTCAGAGGGTCATCAAAGGATGGTATGTCCCGGCTCGGCCAGATGAACAACCCGGGGAGAGTACCACCTGGTATGCCTCGTTCTGGGATTTTTGCGCATCCTATCTCGACTACCGAGTTGGAGAGAAATGGACGCTTTCTCCGGAGCAATCGGCTTTGTTGTACGGCGGTAGTACATCCGTGCCTCAGCAGTTGCTCGTGCGCTCCCCCAAGGCTTCAAACAATACTACGGACCTGGTGCACGGGACATCGATACTCGAAGTAAAGGGAGAACTTCCGTCTAGGAACGAACGGGAAATCGTCGATGGGCTGCGCCTGTACACGTTAGCAGGGGCCCTGATTCACAGCGGACCAAGAATTTATCGGCAAAACCCAATCGACATGCGCGCGGCACTCGGACTGCTGCAAGACGCTTCGCAAGTTTTACCGGTTCTGTTGCAAGGTGGCCACACAACCGCCGCCGGCCGACTGGCGGGCGCGGCACGCAGCATTGGCCGAGACCGGATCGCGGACAACATCCTCAAAGCCATGCGTGCAGCAGGATATACAGTTAGTGAATCGAACCCATTCGAAGATGATGTATCGATTAAATTACCGCGCCGTGAGCACTCCCCATACGTAAACCGTATGCACGGGTTTTGGCAAAGACTGAGGACGCAAATCATCGAAATATTTCCAGAGCCACCAGGAATTGCCGAAGATGCAACAACCTACCTAAAGGCGGTGGAAGATGCTTATACAACCGATGCTTATCATTCCTTGTCGATTGAGGGGTATCGCGTTACGGAAGAGTTGATCGAGCGGGTGCGCAGCGGGTCTTGGAACCCGGATCAGGTGAAGGCTGACCTGCAGCAACGCGATGCAATGGCGGCAAGAGGATACTGGCTGGCCTTTCAGGAGGTAAGGGAGAGTGTGGCGCGCGTGCTAGCAGGAGAAAATCCGGGTGATGTTGCGGATTCGGACCATACCGACTGGTTCGTTGCGCTTTTTACGCCGAGCGTGGAAGCCGGCATTCTCGAACGCGCAGATCTCGCCGGCTACAGGAACGACCAAGTCTATATTAGAAGCTCAAGGCATACGCCGCCGAAGAGAGAGGAGGTTCTCGATTGCATGGCGGCGCTGTTCGATCTGCTTCGCGAGGAAGGGCACGCTGCAGTTCGGACCGTCATGGGGCACTGGCTCTTCGGCTACATTCATCCTTACATGGATGGAAACGGTCGTATTGGACGATTCCTGATGAACGTGATGTTTGCTTCGGGCGGCTATCCATGGACGGTCATTACCATCGAGCGTCGCGATGAATACATGGCCGCATTAGAAGAGGCGAGTGTCAACGGCAACATCAAACCGTTCGCAGACTTTCTGGCATCTCTTTTGCCGTAATTGAAAGAGCAAAAACGTCAGGCTCAAGCTAACGCGCAACCACAAATTTCCAATCTGCGGCCAAATCAGATTTCGGCGCCGCGTGGGCACCAGATGGGCACCGCGGCATTTCGCATGGAGGCGAATTCCGCGTAACCTAGTTCTAGTTGGCGCGCCCGACAGGATTGAACGGCAGCTTCGCTGCCTCGCACTCCGTGCGTCTGTCGGCCGACTACGTTGGCCTCGGATCGAACCTGTGACCCCTGCCTTCGGAGTACGCCATTTGGACTGTAACTAACTGATCGTATTAACTATAAACGGCACGGCGCCCATTGCATCTGCAGTACTGATCAGAACCGTGCAGCACTCAGTCACACAATTTTCACACAGTCGCTCTAGTGGGAATGTCGGCGCTGATTATGGTTCGAACTAGTCTCCCTGGGACCGCCGCAAATTACATAGCGTGACGCCCCCAGCATTTAGAAAAAGTTTCATAACCGC
>JBFJNS010000492.1:0-2296 GCA_041618055.1 Binatia bacterium | reverse complement strand
GCTTTTCGCCCTGCTCTGAAAGAAGTTCATTATGGCAATTAAAGAAATTACGCCTCAAGAGGCCCACGACTGTCTCGCAAACGAGCCGAACGCCGTCTACATCGACGTGCGCACGCAGCGAGAATTCGAGGCTGGACACCCGCAAGGGGCGGTGAATATCCCCGTTGCTTTTCCCGACCCCGCGCGCGGGATGATGGTGAATGACGACTTCGTCCGGGTGGTTGAAAAGCATTTTTCTAGAGACAACAGAATCATCGTCGGCTGCCAGGCCGGTCCGCGGTCCAGCGCGGCGGCGAGGTTGCTGCAACAGTCCGGCTACAAAGACATTTCGAACGTGGTGGGCGGCTTCGGGGGGATGCGCGATTCCATGGGGCGCGTCATCGCACCCGGTTGGGCGGATCTGGGGCTGCCGGTGAGCCAGGACAACGGCGAGGGAGTCAGTTACGATTCGCTGTCGGCGAAGTCTCGGTGAGCGCGGGGTGCGGATCTCGAATGTTGAATCGAGAGGACGACCGGAGGCTGAACCTAAAATGAAGTCTGCGGGCTGAAAGACGCAGCATGCGGAAGGCGAGAGGATGCCGCATGCGGTTTCTCCCTCCCGCATGCATGAACTGCGAAAGCCTAATCACATGAACGAACAGCTCTATTTCAAACAGATCGAAATGGGACCGATGCAGAACTATGTGTATCTCATCGGTTCCTTAGAAACACGCAAAGTCGCCGTGGTGGATGCCGCTTGGGAGATCGACGAAATCCTCCGGCTGGCGGCGCGCGACGAAATGGAAATCACCCATGCTTTTGTGACTCATACCCACCCCGACCATGTGGGCGGGCGTTTTGCCGGCACGGAGATAGAAGGTTTGCAGGAACTGCTGAGCAAGTGCAAGGCAAAAGTCGTCGTGCACAAGGCCGAAGCGGAGTTCCTCAAGGGATTGTCGCCTTCGGACATGATCAAAGCTGAAAGCGGCGATGAGATCACCGTCGGGGGCATCGATATTCAACTGCTTCACACGCCCGGACACACGCCGGGATCGCAATGCTTCCTCATCGGTAATCGGATTGTTTCCGGGGATACGCTTTTCATCGGATCCTGCGGGCGGATCGATTTGCTGGGGAGCGATCCGGAGCAGATGTACTATAGTCTGACACAAAAGCTCATGGCCCTGCCGGATGAAACCGTTCTCTTCCCCGGACACAACTACGCATCCCAAACCACTTCGACCATGGGCGATGAAAAGCGCCATAATCCCTACCTGCAATTTCGTTCGCTGAAGCAGTTTCTGGCGGCGATGGGATATAGCTAATGCGCCAAGGCGAGTATCGGTTTGTTGCCTCGCGCAAAGCATTTCCTGAGCGCGGCCCAAGGCGCTAGCGCCAATTTCTCATGTGTTGAACCCAGATTCCGCTGTTGAGATTGATTACCTGGGCCGAGCGAGGGACGAGCCCGGAGCGGCGAAGGCATAGAAACGAACAATTTCAATGCTCATTGTGGTGCTTTGCTTCTTGTCGCCTCTTACCTCGATGTGCAACTCCATTCACCGCAGGTCGCAGGAAACTACAAGGTACAGGCCCGTTGCCTGCGCAGCGGAGGGTTCGTCGCTCGCTTGTTTCCAAAGTTCGAACTGTGGAATCCGGGTTGAAGCCAGCGGGAGACGAGCTTTTAAGCACCAAAGACGCATTGCAACCATTCGCTCCTGTGCTTGGTTCTTCCGAACTCGCCTCCCGACTGACATCGTGTGATCAGGTCTCTTCTGATTGTGAGAAAACCCCACTAACGGCGCCGAGGTTTCTCAAATCCCCCTCTTTCCCCCTTTGTCAAAGGGGGATTTCCGGATTTGTTTGCGCGCGTGACGTTTAGGCGCGACAAATCTCTTGAAGCAATTCTGTGAAGCCCAAACCGGCTATTAACCTCAATCCGACAATAACTCGCATGACTAAGGGGTCAGCGAGGCCCGCGAGACCGGAAACCGTGGGCACGTGAACGTGCAGGTTGTCTGAAGGCCCCGGCTATCTGTAACAGCACCCGAGGTGGCTTGGGGGGTGGCCCTCAACGCACCGACCCATTGCCCACGGTTGTAGGGCTTGCGCGCCGAGCGGGTCTGAAAAAATGTCGGAATGGGGTTGATTTCGAGACTCACTCACGGCGCTTTGCCGACGAATTTGTTCGTCCACAGAAGCCCTTCTTCGGCCGAGGGAGTCTTGGACGGGTCTCGGATGATGCCGGCTCCCGCAGAGAAGGCGATGACCTTTTTCCAACCCTCGGCGGTCATGTTCCCCCAGCGAGGCATGGCCGGCT
>JBFJNS010000491.1:0-2323 GCA_041618055.1 Binatia bacterium | reverse complement strand
GAGAACACCTTAATTGGGAGATCGCGAACGGCTCCTTCTGGCCGGAAGGCGACGGTCGGCGCGCATGGGCTATAATTTCCGCTACTGACCCGAAGCGGTCATCGGGATTCTGACCCGATGTAATCACTTTAATCGAGATTCACCAGATGGCTGGCTCGAAACGCCGCACACATTTCGACCGCCTCTATGCTGTAACAGAGGCCATGATCCCGTTTTTTCGTGCCTGTAATTCTGAAGACGGTGACGCTCATGCGCGAATGATGGAACACGCGCTTGAGCGGATGAAACCTGGCTCGGAATTGATGGCCACTGCCAGAAAAAGCGATATTGCCGCTAGTCAAATGGAGCTTTTCCGAGAATTGTTCTCGTCAGAGAATCGTCGTTACACGGACTTTGATCGTGTTCTACTCCAAGCACGTAAGATTTTCGAGATAGAGTATCCTGATTTCTTCGCAAAACAAATCACCGTGCGAAACGCCGCCATCGAAAGAGGCAAGATCCGATCACGACGGGAGTACGATCTTATCCGGGAGTTTGCTTACGAGCTGGAAGGAGAGTGCGAGCCGCCAGCCTTGCTCGAGAAGCTCTACCACATGCTCGACGACTATAACGCCGGGTAGGGTCTTGCGAAGCAAGCCACGTCAACAGCTGATCTGTTCTGGCCGCCTACGAGCGACCGCTTTTGCCCGCAAGCAGCCGGCCAGTCAATTCAGGCTTTAATTTCTGCTGCTGACCCGAGGCGGTCATTGGCCCGATCTAGCCCAGACCCGCTCTAAGGTAGGTATATCCCAGAATTGACGGGCGTCTGGGGCTTCCTTAAGAATGATTTCTTGATAAAGGCAAACCTGACCAAAGTCAGGGACGCAAAGCCACGGGTCTTCGCTTCCTCCGCCACGCATCCTGCGACGCGACGAAGGACCCAAGATCGCCGGGCTGCCGTTTTTTTAACGCGGACCGGCAACGTGCCGTCCTGGTGCGCTGCTCAACCGCAACAATCTTGGGAGAGATCATGTTTACATGGTTGAGGAAGATAATTACAACAGTCGTTCTATTGAGCCTGTCGTGTCTGGCATTTGCAGATCCGCCGTCAGAATCGGGCATTGTGACTCGAACCGATGAGCCACTTTGGTTTCTCTGGTGGTATGACGAAGAAAACAACACGACCGCCTATTTTGGTGTGGATCCACTTCTCGTTTGTTTCGGCGATCCTGCCGGTTGGCAATCAGTTCCTGTCATGAGAGTGTTCATGGACACGGACGGCGACGACGTCCTTCGCTTCAAGAGCCGAGTCAGCAGCGGTGATATGCTGACCTCCGTTTGGCTGGGCTTTGCACCTCCAAGCTTCGAACCATTCGGTATCTGCCCTCAAATCTTTTCTGGAGTAACGCCTATCGCGAATGGGTATTCCCGCTTCAGGCTGAACGACAATGATGTATTGCCGGGTCTGAATCCGGGCCGGCGTAACGCCAACGCATTCGGATTCAACGCCCACGGCGACCTGTACTATTACGATACGAGCGAGCCCGTTCGTTTCATGATGCTAGTCCAGGCGGTCTGGGACGGCGATAATCCCGACACATTCCGGGCCGTTGTGAGAACCAGGCTACGCTAGGTCCTGATTTGATGGATTGAAAACCCTGCTTCGGCGGGGTTTTCTATGGCCGCTTCTGGCCGAATGCGGCCCTTCGGAGTTTCGAAGTTGAGGTGTAGTGTATGACCGCTGTTGGGAAAAGCAGCCTTTCAGGCCGGTGCCAAATGCCGCCTAATAATGCGCTGCACCCGCCACTTGAACCAGCCCGCCTTGCGCTGCCTCAAGTGCGTGTTAGCTTAGACGTTAGGCGCACCGAGACAGGCTCGTGAAGCAAACTCTCTTTACAGTGTTTCGCATCCTCTTTGGCATCGTTTTAATGGTTTGGGTTGGAATGGGGGTGTTCGGCTGGCAACCTCCACCTGTCTCGACCGGAGCCGAGACGCTTCGGGATGCGATTTTTGAGTCTGGCTACATAATTCCGTCAGTTTTGTTTGTCTATTTCCTTGTTGGAGCGGCTTATCTCCTGAATCGGTTTGTGCCGTTGGCGTCTATCTTATTGTTCCCTGTAAGTTTGAATATTCTTATGTTTCATACTTTTATGAATCCGAACGCCCGAAGCTTGTCAGTAGCCGGTGCCTTGTTCGCGGCGAACTGTGTGATGATCGTGTGCCATCGCGCCACTTTTTCACCGGTACTGAAAGCCAAGGAGTAAGGGATGCTGTTACCTGGACAAAAGGTACGCCTAACAATGCACTGCACCCGTCACTTGACCCAGCCCGCCTTGCGCTGTCG
>JBFJNS010000490.1:0-2324 GCA_041618055.1 Binatia bacterium | reverse complement strand
TTTCCCCTCCAGGGCTTGATTTTTAGTCTCAATAGCCAGTTTGCGAGGGGTGCCAGAAGGATGATGGAAAGTCCGTAAAGAAAATAGCCGGCGGAGATGGATATGCCGACGCCCAAGTATTGAGCCACCAGCGAATAGTCCTTGGTGAATTCTTGAATGAAATGAAACAGAGCAACCCCGGGAACGATCGCTACTGCAATTAAAAAAAGGCAGAGAAAAATCAGCGGCGTAAGCGCCACTGAAAAGCAAAATTGCGTGTGTTTTCTAAAAAGGGATTCCAGCGCGCCGGCGACCCCCGTCTTGTCCGATTCGGTGGAATGAATATCGATGAAATCGGACCGAATCTCCTGAGCTTTATCCAATTTAGCTAACATTTGGGTCCTCCCCGGTCGGCATCGACCGAGACGATTTCGCAGCACTCTTCTAATGCGCTTGCTGGAGTGATTAAGAATATCAGCGGCAGGAATGCCACGAGCGTTGTGATGCGTGTCATGGAGCTGCCCTCCGCATTGCGTGTTTAACCCAATACGCGGTGCTGTGGCGGATGGCTATGCACCCGCGAGCCCATGTCGTTTTTGTCGTACAGCCGCTAGAAGTGGGGTCCTAGAATAAGGGAGGCTGCTCCCCTTGGAAGTGGGAAAACGCACTTTCGCCTGCTTGGGCCGCATTATATCGGTCTAAGCCTGAGGGGGATCAGTGCAAAAAGGATAAGCCCCGCCAACTCTCACCAGCGGGACCGTTTGCGTGTGGTAGCAAGTCGCTCAGGGCAACCGGGCAACCGGAGTTTTGTGCCACTCGGTTTCCCGACAGTAATGACAGTAATCGGGGACAGACCACATTAAAGCCGTCTTTGCCGGCCTGCCCGCCTTGCCACAGCGCAACTCAGAAAATCGAGGTCTATCCCCTATTACGCGTGAGGTTCACCCGCGGTTTCGCAACGAGGGCGGCCAGGGACGAACCAAATGATGATGTAGATGGCTTCAACTCACACGCCTTCCCCGAACGGGAGACACGCGAAGGGTGATGCGCTATCGTGTCGCCCCTCGGGGATCTTCGTTTGGAAACTCTGAACCAAGAGTTCGGCTTGGTCCAGGTAGCGTACGCGTTAGGAGAACATCATGAAATTCCAAAAGTTGTTGTTTGCCGTGGGATTGTTGGGTCTACCGCTGCTGTTCTCGGCAGCGGCGACGGCACAAGAGTCGATTCGGATCGACGGCTCCAGTGGGGTAAGGCCGCTCGCCCAGGCGCTCGGAAATGCCTACGCCAATTCATCGGGCGGGATGAAAGTCGAAGTGGGAAAGGGGCTTGGCACGAAGGCGAGACTCAAGGCGCTGGCGGACGGCACGATCGACATAGCGACGGCGAGCCATGGTGCCGATCCGGCCGAACTGGCCAAACGCGGGATGACCGTGCATACGATTGCCAAGATCGCCGTGGTGTTCGGTGTCAACTCCGTCGTTCCGGTCGACGACCTGACTTCACAACAGATCTGTGACATCTACTCGGGTAAGCTGACGAATTGGAAGGAACTCGGCGGATACGACCTCGCGATTCACCCGCGCACCCGACCCGACAAAGAAGTCGACGCGGAGGTAATGCGCAAGGGCATCGACTGCATGAGTGACCTCGAGATGGCCGCCTTCGTCAAAATCAACAAGAAGTCGGGCCACATGGCCAAAGATCTGGCGGCAACAAAGGGCGCCATCGGCATGACGACGACCACGCGGGTCCGTCGCAGCCAGGGGGAGGTCAGATTCATCTCGTACAACGGCGTTGCGCCGACCGTCGAAAATGTTCAAGCCGGCAAGTATCCGTTCACGCGCGAGGCATTTCTGATAACCAAGACGAACCCCTCCGCCAAGGTCAAGGCGTTTCTCGAGTTCGTCAAGAGCGCCGAGGGTGGCTCGGTATTGAAGGCCAACGATGCAATTCCGGTCATGTAGGTGCCTCGAGGGGGGAACGGTCCCGGAGTTGACTATTTGACTATTGGGGAATCAATCGCGTCTGTGATGGTCCGGTTTTGGTGGACACCTAGAAAGGGGACATAGACTGCCCCGGGTTCAGAGGACATCTCAAGGTTATGATCCGAGCTTAGTAGGATAACCCTCGCGAAAAAGGCGCAAAAAGGGGACGTATTTATTTTCTAATTAAATAAGTGCGTCCCCTCTTCCCCTTTATTGTAAATCCCATGAAAATATTAACGGTCTTGTTCTGTCTCGGCGTTTTTGTAGCCGGGCCTGTCGTTGCGGACGATGAGATCCGAACGCTCATTGAAAAGCAGTTCATCCGTTATGATCCTGATTACCGCATAAACCGCGAGCGGT
>JBFJNS010000489.1:0-2328 GCA_041618055.1 Binatia bacterium | reverse complement strand
TTGGTCGTGACCACGAGATACGGATAGTTGCTTGCGTACTTCGGGCTCGAGACAGATTTCAGGCTCAGCCCTTTGCCGTAGTTGTTATCGAACATGGCCTCAAAGCTATCACCCTGCATCTCAGCGAGAGTCAATTCGGACGTAGGCCGGAGATGCGGACACTCGCAGGCGCTCTTGGCCATGTATTTGTCATCCAACGTGTCTCTGTCGCCTGACAACTTCAGGTCGTGGGTCTTGTATCTCTCATCGTGGCCTATAGTCTTGCGCATGCTGTCCCCTTGCTCGGCAGATCCCTTGTGCTGGAAGAGAGTATCCAGGGCCCGGCCAACTGGGAACGCGATACCGGTGGCATCATCGGCCTCGGAAGTGACGATCATCATCACTGGTTTCTGTATCGGTCGTACAAGCTTTTCCGATTTATCCCTAAGCGTGTCGTAACACCGATTCGTGGTGATGTTGAATAGAGGCTCGTACAGCGAGCCCTCAAAAGCCGGGTTGACCAGCATCACAAAGTCGCCAAAGCTTTTCGCCACGTCGTAACGGATCGCGCCGTCAGCGTCAGTCATGGTCTTTGCTGCTCGCTCCATTAAAGCGTGAGACAGGGCCGAGTAGATAACGAGGCCGCCAAAGCTATGTCCCGTGATCACGAGTTGGGTTTTGTTGGCATCCGCCGACTTATGTCCTTGCCGAATGTCACGATAATCCTTTAGGCGCGTCAACAGTTCGAAGACGCCCCCGCTGCCCACACGTGCCGCCGTGTCCTTCCGGGACCAGAACGAGAGGTTATTGAGCGCGGTGTCGAAGGGAAGACCCCGCCATCCCAAGTAAACGCCAACGACAGTCCTGGGTTTGATTTTGCCCAACTCTTTGTCCCGAGTTTCAGGAGGCATCTTTTTTAAGTTTTCTTGAACCTGTTGGAGGAGAAACCCCCTGCTCATTTTACGAACCTCGGGCGACTGCTCTTGTATCGTCTGGCGCATTTCCTCTGTGAGTAATTTATCCATTTCCTTAAGCGTGTACCGCGTCACTTCCCTATTCTTCTCTGCGAGGTCGGTACGCTCGAGCAGTCGCGAGAAGCACAACACGTTGTTGTCGCACGCGCTTGCGTTGTGCTTCCACCCATGCGCGTAGACTTGAATCAGGATGTGGCCGTCGGCCTCTTTGTTTTTCAACTCAATATCCTTGAGAAGCGTAAAAAGCGCTTCCATTTGCCTTCGGTCGGTGAACCAGCCCTGGTCATCGAATTCCACAAAAGAAAGGTAGTAGTCTCCCTCCTGTTCGTCGTTCGTTTGATAGTAGCGATGCTGAATAGTCTGAGAATCGGGGTCCTCGCAGCGCCTGCCGTCCTTCGGTAAGGGCCCGACATTCGCCACGCAGTTAGGGGGCCATTGGCGGGTTGTTTGAGAATCAGCGGATGCCGATTTTTCGCATAGAGGGAGATTGGCGAGGTTTGGAACGGTGTCGTCCACGACACATTCAAAGTATTTGGGCTCAGACGTCGCCGGCATTGCGGTGCGATAAGGCGTGAACTGTGCGCAGGCCGAAAGCGACATGCCAACGACAAGGATGGTTAGAAGACGTAGGCCGTTCATTACTTTCTCCGTAGTCTGTGCGATCACAACAAAACTCGTCGTTTGCGGATTTCCTGCGCCAACTCATGCTTCAGGAACGCGATATCGATGCGCCGTGCATCGGCTGCGCTCGACGAATGATTGTCAGCGCACGTTCGACGGTTTACCCGCGGCTGCCCAATTTCGTACCAAACCACTACGCCCATGGGCGTGCTAGGTCAAGCGCGGGGTCTTTTGTTTTGAGATGTGGCGGCGGTCATTGTGACGGCGGGAATCAATGCTAACGCCGCTCGATCTACCCGCACGCAGCTTGGTACGTCGGCACGAACCTGTGGTGCGAGCGGCAACTGATCGTTGTCGTGGTGCCGTGCGAGTGTTGGGAGTGCGGAGTAGGGGAGCGATTCAGTAGACGAGAACGACGACGCGCCCGCGCGCGCGATTGAGTTTGTAGCACCCAGCTAAATAAAGGTGGGATCTACTCCCGTCTATGCGTCATCGGGAACGCATGGATTCCGAGAGGGCTAGATTGGGCTTTCCGTAGAGCAGAGATAATGGGTTAAATGATGCGTGTAACCCAGAACTTGCAGGAAAGATCTTGAATTTCATCCTTAATTATTTATTACATAATTAAATAAGGATGGTGGAGGCGGCGGGAATCGAACCCGCGTCCGTAAGCCCTCTACAGTCAGGACTACATGCTTAGCCAGGTCTTTTGGATCTCGCCTTACGTTCGCCAACCGGCAGGCTAACGCTTGGC
>JBFJNS010000488.1:0-2328 GCA_041618055.1 Binatia bacterium | reverse complement strand
CGTTTCCAAGCCAGATCCGCCGTACTCGACCGCCGCCGAGCGATGTAAGCATATCGCAATTCTAGGTAAGCGCCGCGCTCAAGCGTTATTGTGTCGGGTTGATTCGTGGAAGCGCATTCGACGGGGCAAGAAAGTATAGAAATAAAAGTCTGACCGTGCGCCGCGGAAGCGGCGAAGCTAACCGGTTAAAGTCCGGTGCGGGGAATTGTCGGTTTACCCCGCTAGCGAAGATCCAGTTTTGAGAGGCGACTCTCAGGGCCGAGCGGATCGAGAAAGCTCCAAATCAAAGAGAAAGGAGAAGAAGGAAGAAAAAAAAAGGAAGAGCATACCAGTCCGGAGCATCGCAAACTCACAGGCCGTACTAACCAGGAACCCATAGAGCCTCGTTACTTGAAAGGGAAAGTGCCGACCCTGTGGTCAGAAGGGGAAGGCCGCCGTCATCTGTGGAACTAACCGAAACAAAGCGCAGATGAACTTTTCGGGGTCGTCGGGACGGGATGTGGGGGAAGTTTTGTCGGGAAACGCGGGAGAACTCGTTTGTCGCGGGTGATGGCCGCAAAGGGCTCGGTATAAGGCGACGAAATCTGAGCCCGGCAGACGAGAAGTCGGAGGGGCGAATAGTACCTGGGAGATCGGGTAATGCCGATGGAGGGAAGGCGCCCTGCTTTCATCGAGTTTGTTAACGAGGGAAGGAAGAGGTGATTGCCGTGAGGCTAGAAACACCGGAAAAGATTCGAGACCTCCAGCGCAAACTGTATATCAAGGCCAAGAGCGAGCCGAAGTTTCGCTTTTACACGTTGGCGGACAAAGTATGGCGCGAGGATACTCTCCAACACGCCTATCGGTTGGTCCGAGCCAACGGCGGAGCCCCGGGAATCGACGGGGAGAGCTTTCAGTCTATCGAGACTGGAAAAGGCGAAGCAAAGTTTTTAACAACGCTGCAGCAGGCACTCAAGGAGAAGAGCTACCGAGCGCAACCTGTGCGCCGGGTCTATATTCCCAAGGCCGCTGGAAAGAAGAGGCCACTAGGGATACCGACGATCCGGGACCGGGTAGCGCAAATGGCGGTGAAGCTGGTAATCGAGCCGATCTTCGAAGCGGACTTCGAGGATTGCAGTTACGGGTTTCGACCCAAGCGAGATGCCCATCAAGCCATCGCAGCCGTACGCCAAGGACTGTATAAAGCCCAACCGTACGTGCTCGACGCGGACCTTCAGCAATACTTTGACACGATTGCCCACGACAAGCTGATGCAGACGATAGCCGGAAGGATTAACGACCGGCATATATTGAACTGGATCAAGCAGTGGCTCAGTGCAGCAGTGGTGGAAGAAGACGAGGAGGGAAAGCGGCGCACCCACAAGCCGCAGCGGGGCACACCGCAAGGCGGGGTGATCTCACCGTTACTGGCCAATGTCTATTTGAACTTGTTTGACCGGATGTTCCGCTCGTACTGCCGGGCTACAGGGCTGGCTGCGGAGCTGGTCCGTTATGCGGATGATTTTGTCATCCTTATGCGGGGCCGAGTGGAGCAGACGCGGGAGAAGGTCGAGGAGATGTTGGAAGAGCTGGCGCTCAAACTGAACCAGGACAAGACCCAAGTCCTCGATGCGCGTCAGAAGCACTTTGAATTTCTTGGGTTCAGTTTTCAACGCCCGAGGAGTTCCAAGAACGGTAAGATGATTGTCGTGGTGGAGCCATCGCGGAAAAGCGAGCAAGGCTTTCGCGATGAGGTGCGCGAATCAACGGCGCGGTGGACGCAGACGATGCCTCAGAGCGAGGTGATAGAACGGGTCAATCGGTATGTGCGGGGGTGGGTGAACTACTTTCACCTGCATAACAGCACGCGAGTGTTTGCCCGCCAGCGGTTTTTCCTGGAGCAGCGCCTGCGCAAGTACGTGCAAAAACGCAGGCAACGTCGCGGCAATGGGCTGAGGCAATGGCCAGCGTCACGGCTCTACGAGGAGTTAGGATTGTACGCCATTCCAGTCCATGCTCGTTATAGGCGAACTTGCATGCCTTGAGATGAAGATGATCGGAAAGCCGTATGCGGGAGAACTGCAAGTACGGTTTGATGAGGGGGAGCAGGACAGTGATATAGGGTGACGGCTAAACGGGCACGCTGTTGGAAACGACGGATACAGCCAAGCTCGAACCTAAAGATCGCTGTGCCTGTTCCCTACTCTACCCTAACCGGCGCGCACCGATTGAAGGCACCGACAGCGTCAACATCGTCAAAGACTCGTGTAGCTGATGCGCCAATTGATCCAACCTTGGCGCGACTTATGAACGAGAGGAGGGAAGGCTATACGCTTCTCCCTGCTCCCG
>JBFJNS010000487.1:0-2338 GCA_041618055.1 Binatia bacterium | reverse complement strand
GGCGACAGATGGCGGCAGACCGAATATCAGATAGAGAAGGAACAGCGCACCGCCCATGCCGGCAAAAAACAAGTCCAACGCCAAGAGCCAACCCCATTCCTCCTGCGCGGTCAATTCGGTACTGAACTCATGCGCCATAGCGGCCTCCCAAAATTCAGGTGAGATAGTAAAGCCCGGGATCGGTCCCCAACTCGGCGCGAGGCTGGAAGTGATTCCTGCCTCTGACGAGCTTGGCAATCGCGCTTTCCGGATCATTCAAATCGCCGAACACGAGGGCTTTGGTCGGGCAAGTCTGAACGCAAGCCGGGTCTTCCCCCGTTCCAAGGCGATGCTCGCAGAAAGTGCACTTCTGCACGGTCCGTGGCTGCCACTTGCGGTAATTCTCCGCCTCGTAAGGAGTGAGTTCTTCGCCGCAGTACCCCTTAGAATCTTCCGGCAGGAAGCGGACCTGGTAAGGACAAGCCACGATGCAGGCTCGGCAACCGATGCACTTATCCTGGTTGATCAACACCAGGTTGTCTTCTTTCCGTTTATAGCTGGCGCCCGTGGGACAGACGGGCACACAGGGCGGCTCGCTGCAGTGATTGCATCGAATCGGCAAGAAAACCTTTCGCGCCGCGGGATAAGTTCCCTCTTCCTGTTCCAGCACCCTCATCCAAAAGACCCCCGGTGGAGTGCCGTTTTCGGCCTTGCAGGCCAAGGTACAACTCTGGCAGCCGATGCAACGCCTCAGATCGATGGCCATGCCCCAGCGCGGGGCCCGGCCATTGTGTGACGGAATAGATTTACTCTTGCCGTTCATTTTTGCCGCCTATTTGTAAGATGTCGCGATCGCAAGAACCACTACGAAACATCATCGGGCGATGTTTCTTCCTCTCTTTGCGGAAGCTCGAATCAAAGGAAGCGTTGTGTTCTTCGGGAGGGAATCGGAGGAGTTCGCCCACGTTGATGCCGGGTTGAATCTCTATCTCGTCATCCGGCCAGCCGCCAGCCTCGCGTACCGAACCGAGATAGAAGACATCAAGGTGGGTTTTCATCGTAATTCGTATTGTTTTCGGATTGATTCTACATTGGAGCGCGTTATCCACGGGCATCAACGCAATTGATATGCCACGCGCCGAAAGTCTGTCTTTTCTGAGGCATACCGATCGTTTCCGCAAAAACGCGATTCCAACATCCAGGAAAATGGCTAAGGGTTTTCCCAACTTTTGGTTTAGTAATAGCCACCCTTAACAAGAAGCCAAGAGGGCACAGTGGCAATTAACCATTTGATTTAATCGCGCTACATTGCGCTCTTCCGGCGCCATTAACCGGAGAGCATGCGCATCGCCAACTGTTACCGTAGCGAACATTTCTCCGACATTTCTTGCGACCCAACTCGGACTCGCGAAGCGCTCCAATGCACCTAAGGCGGCCACACGATCAATTCGAATTTTGGTGACGGGACGACGAACCGATCTGGAATAGAACATAACGCCACCCGCAGCACCCAGCCCGTGCTTGTAGCACTTTTCTTCTTGCGGGCGGCATTTGCCAATATTAATAGCGATAATGGCAGTTCTGTCTATTACTGGTTCGTCAGGCTACGTGAGTACGAGTAGCAAACATAGCGACGGCACCAAGTGTTTGGAGGGAACGAGAAAGGTGCCACGAGGATTCCGATCGTGCTGTGGCATGTTTTCAGATCACACGTGGACCTGTGCGCATGATATTCGCTACGAGTGGTGGGCGAAATCCAAAAGCTGGTTTATTCTCATTTCGGATTCTGCGGGAGGTGGCGGTATCATGAATGCGGCGGACATGAACGCTTTCAGGGTAAATGTCGGCTGGGAATCGAGGCAGACGCGGCGAGAGATATTGGTCGAACAAAAGTTTCATTCCGGAAGAGTCGCCAGTTTACGCTCCCGGTCCGCAGCAAACGCCAGACAGGCGCGAATGTCCTCCTCCGTGCGATCGGGGAACTCGGCAAGCAATTCCTCATGAGTCATGCCGCCGGCCAGATACTCTAAGACGTCGGTAACCGTCATCCTCGTACCGCGGATGCGGGGCTTACCGCTTCGCTTGTCTGGTTCAATAATTAAGATTTTTTGATAATCCATGCCGGGACTATATCACAATCCACTGCCGCCAGAACAGCTAAGTATGTACCCGTCTTATGGTTTGTCATTTGTCCCCTATCCTGTGACAAGCGTCACTTCGAGACTGACCGGATTGGGATCGTACCTGAGTTCTGACTTATTGCATTCGACCCAATAATCGAGGCTTCTATCGTGCTTTCCCGTTTGGTCGCGAGGTAAGGACGAGGGTGTCGTTAACTTTGTGAACGAAGTTAAACCGC
>JBFJNS010000486.1:0-2372 GCA_041618055.1 Binatia bacterium | reverse complement strand
GCCGGACAATTTACAGTCGATGACATGGGGAATCTTGTCAATCCCTCAGGCCTTTTCGTTCAGGGGACTCAGCTGGATAACTTTGGTAACGCGATCAGTGGGCTTACGAACATCGTTCTCAATCAGACGGTGGTATCTCCCGCAGAAACCAGTATTGTTTCTTTGACGGCCAATTTGAACGCCAGCGAGACTACCCCGGCGGCTGCGTTTCCCGCGGGTCCCTCGGCCCTACCCGCCGCCTGGTTTGCCGGCGCCAACTTTTCCACTGTTGTAACGGTGTTCGACTCCCTCGGCCAGGGTCATGACCTCACCTACCTCTTCCGCAAAGCCGGGGCGAATACTTGGGATTATCGGGTGCTTGTTAACGGCGGTGAAACTACCACCGGCACGGCGGGGGAACTGCAAGAGGTCAGCAGCGGCACGCTCGGGTTTAATTCCAATGGATCCCTGAATACGGCTGGCTCTACGATAAATCCAATCGGTGCCGTCGCCTGGGCCAACGGCGCGAGCGCGCAGACCATCACAGCCGCCAATCAGGATTTTCTGAACACGACGCAGTATGCGCAGCCCTCCTCCGTCAGCGTAATAAACCAGAATGGTTCGTCATCGGGGGTTTTGCGCGGCATCACGATTAGCAATGACGGCGTCATCACGGGGCAGTTTACCTCCGGAGGAACGCAACCGCTTTTCAGGATCGCCCTGGCCGACTTTGCCAGCCCAGAAGGGTTGGACCATATCGGCAACTCCCTGTTTGTTGAATCCCCGAAATCCGGCCCCGTTTTGATTAGCTCTCCGGCCGCCGGCAGTTTTGGCACGGTATTGTCCGGGTCTCTCGAGCTTTCGACCGTGGATCTGGCCACGGAATTCGTCAAGATGGTCACCACCCAGAGAGCATTCCAGGCTTCTTCGCGCACGATTACGGTAACAGATTCTCTCCTGGAGGAAGTATCGAATCTCAAGAGATAGTCGCAATCGAGTTGAGCGTTGAGCGCAGGAACATAGCGGGCGGGATCGTTCCTCTTTCCCGCCCGCTATGACCAGAAACTCACCAAAACTTCCCGCCATTACGTCAGAGTTTCAGCTACACTTTCGATTCAGTCCCCTGTTGAGATCGCCCAAGTGGCTTTTAAAGGCTAGCTTTGTCCTTCCGATAACTTGATTTGTGACAGCGATCTCTTCTTTGGCAATGATAGGCCGTGGAAGGATAACGCGTTGGTTTCCGACGGAACGGGAAATTCGAATGTTGCGGATGATTGAATCGAGGAACGGGGTCGCATGGCGTAGACTTGATTTCGACTGGTAGAGGAGATCGAAGATGTTTGACCCCGAGATGGATGTATTGGTCGTGGATGATGCATCGGCGATGCGCCGCATTCTGCGCAATTTGCTCCGGGAGCTCGGATGCAAAAATGTACGCGACGCGGTAAACGGGCAAGTGGCCCTTGAGCAGCTTAAAATGAAGAAGGCCGACGTCGTCGTCTCGGACTGGGCCATGCCGGTGATGACTGGCATAGAACTCCTGCGCGCGATCCGGGCCGATGAAACCCTCAAGAATACCCCGGTGCTTATGGTTACTGCGGAAGCGAAGCAGGAAAACATCGTCGAGGCCCTGCAAGCCGGCGTCAATAGCTACATCGTTAAACCGTTCAACGCGCAGACGCTGCAAGATAAGCTCAACAAAATCTTTGCTTAATTGAGGACTAATCATCGTGTTGTGGATCGCCGTCGTTTTCGTTTCGCTTGCCTCAGCCCTCCTTTCGCGGTGGCGGCTTTGGTCGCGGCCCGCGAGCGCTTGGCGCCCTCATCGGAGCTCCCGCCGACAGGGAGAGCTTAGGTGAGCGAAACGATGGCAATCATAGAGAACCATCGGGCCGGAGCTCCGCTCAGGGCCTCCGCTGAGCTGCGCTTCGCCATACCGTCTACGCCTCTGGCGCTGAACGAGGCGGTTCGAATGGTACGTTCCACTATGGAATGGATGGCGTTCGATCAAGACTGGGTGTTTCGCGCAGAGCTGTGTTTGCATGAAGCGCTGCTCAATGCTCATTTGCACGGCAATGGGGCCGACGCGAAGCGCGAGATTCGCGTGGGGTGTTCGCTCAAACCGGGAAAAGTGGAAATGGACGTCGAAGACGAGGGCAAGGGCTATGACCCGCGCCTGCGCCTGGGCGCTCCAAAAAAGAGCGATCCACATGGGCGGGGGCTCTATCTCATCCGTCAATTTATGAATTCCGTTGCCATTCACGGCAACGGTACGCGTGTCATTATGAGTCTTAACAAGGAGTGAAATATGGATATTAGCGTCATGGAGGGGGCCGATAATACGACCATCGCGCTCAGGGGTCGTTTCGATTTTCAAACCCACATGGAATTTC
>JBFJNS010000485.1:0-2399 GCA_041618055.1 Binatia bacterium | reverse complement strand
TGCACCATGAAGTACAACCCAAAAATCAATGAAGTGGTGGCACGTTTGCCGGGCTTTTCTCTCGCCCATCCGATGGCACCGGTAGGCGTGCTGCAAGGAGCCATGGCTCTGCTTCATGAGCTTGAAAGGGTCCTGGCCGAGGTGAGCGGCATGGACCATGTCAGTCTGCAGCCTGCGGCGGGAGCCCAGGGGGAATTAACGGGGCTGATGTTGATTCGGGCTTATCTGACGGCTAAGGGGAGCCCCCGCCAAAAAATCATTGTTCCCGATACCGCCCACGGGACCAACCCGGCCAGTTCCACGCTGTGCGGGTACGACGTGATTCAAATCTCGTCGAACGTACAAGGCGTGATCGACGCATCGGCAGTGGAAAAAGTCATGGATGAGAACGTGGCCGCATTGATGATTACGATCCCTAACACTCTTGGACTCTTCGAAAAAAATATTCAGGCCATTGTGGAAGTCGTGCATGCCAAGGGCGGCCTGGTTTACCTGGATGGCGCCAACTTGAACGCATTGATGGGCATTGCAAAGCCGGGCCACATGGGCGTCGATGTGTTGCACATGAACCTTCACAAGACATTTTCCACTCCCCATGGGGGAGGGGGACCCGGCGCTGGCCCGGTTGGAGTTAAGGATCGCTTACGAGATTATTTGCCTGTCCCGCGCATCGTCAGAAAAGGTGAAACTTACGATCTGGAAGAGGACGCACCCATGTCCATCGGGCGGGTGCGATCTTTTTTTGGAAATTTCGGTGTTCTGGTACGTGCCTTTGCGTACGCCCTGGCCTTGGGAGGAGACGGGCTCGCAAACGCCAGTAGAATGGCGCTTTTGAATGCGAATTATGTCAGGAAAAAGCTGGAAACACACTACCATCTACCCTACACGGAGCCCTGCATGCACGAATGCGTTTTCACGGATCGAGTTCAACAAAAGCAGGGCGTCACGACGCTCGATATTGCGAAACGACTGCTCGACTACGGGTTTCATCCCCCGACAATCTATTTTCCCCTTGTTGTGTCAGGTGCCCTCATGATTGAGCCTACCGAAACGGAGACGCCGGAGACACTGGACGCTTTTGTCGCTGCGATGATTGCCATAGCCGGTGAAGCGAAAGGGCAGCCTCAACTGGTCAAGAACGCACCGTATTCAACCCCGGTACGGCGACTCGATGAGGCGCGTGCGGCTCGACGACCCATTGTGCGATGGGAGGGATTAGATACCCGCTCCGAATCAGCATCGCCGCAATCGGAAGAGGCGCAAGTTCGCCGCTGAAAGTCCAGGATTCGCTTACCGCATGTAGCGATAATTGAGACGGTTATCGAGATATTCGAAGCTTGCGATGATATCGAGGCGGTTCTTATCAATCCAAGGCGGGATCGGCTCGAAAGGAGCCGCTGCCTTCACCGCCCGCATGGCCTCCTCGTCGAGCACATTGGATCCGGACGATCGAATGATACGGGCGCTCGCCAGTCGGCCATTGGCAAGGATCGCAAACTCTAGTAGCAGCTTTCCTTGCAACCCGTAACGAAGGGCGGGTTCTGGATACTGCCAGACGAGCTCGATGGCGCGTTTGATGCTGCCAAAATAGGTTATGTACTGGGGATTTTTGGTGTCCAAATGAACGGGACCATCCCGCCCGCTGTCTCGTGTTCCAGAGGCTTGCCAGGTCAACGGGGGCAGTAATTCCTTGAGTGTGGGTAGCGGCCGTTCAGTGATAGCAATCCTCTCTTCCACAGGTTTAACCGGCTGGGGTTCTCGGGCCTTAGAAACAGGTGGGGACTCTTGAGGCTTGGTGACAGGCTGCGGAGACCGCGCCTGCGGAGCGATGGGTTTTTCTTCGAGGACAGGGGAGCTTTTCCTGGCAATAATGGCTGGCGCGCGAGAGGGACGAGTGGGTACCTGCCTGGGAGCCGGCACCGGTTTACTGGGATTTTCTTTGGGAGCCGGCTTTGGTTTGACGACTTCCGGCTTGGGGGCGGGAAGAAAAGCAACTGAAATTGCGTCCTGGCGAACCGATCGATACTCTGGTTTTGGCCAGAGGAAAATAAAAAGCAAGTGGACTGCGGTGGATAAAGCAAAGAACCGGACAAGCGGTGCGTCGAGAGAGTACACCATACTGATGGTAATATTAATCCAAGAACCCCACCCGGGGCAAATCACAATTTGCAAATAGACAGACTTGCGGACTACAATCGTGCTGAGCGGGGGTGTGTATGTTTGGTCTAGGAATTGCCGAGCTCATCATTATTCTGGTGATTGTTGTTGTGCTATTTAGCCGCCGCCTGCCAGATCTGGGCGAAAGCTTGGGCAAAGGCATCCGCAAATTCCGCAAATCGCTCAAAGACGCAGATGAAATCGACGTTACGCCGAAGGATGAGGGAGGAGGCGGGGGTGGC
>JBFJNS010000484.1:0-2400 GCA_041618055.1 Binatia bacterium | reverse complement strand
CCGCCTCGCGCTGTGCGGACTCTCGAACTCCCGTAAGCCGCTGCCGCCGCTCATGGACTTCGTCCTTCTTGCGGGCGAGTTCTCTTGCGAGGACTTCCTGACGGCCGACTTGCTCCTCCAGGGAGCGCACGAGGTCGCGGTCGAAAGCCAGTGCGGAATCCAAATAATGTTTGCGCCGAAGCAGCGCCCCCAAGGAAATTTCACCATTCATGACCACGAACGGGCTGCCACCGCGCTGCCAGCGGTAGAGAGCCACAACGCGCTTGGCCAGCCATGCTTTGTGCCGTTGGATGGAGGCCTGAATCCGCTCCGCTTCAGCTTGTTTGTCTTGCATTTCCGACAAGACCCTTTCCAGGTTTGAATTCGCCTGCTTTAGCTGTTTATTTTTCTTTTCCAACTCACTCTGAATCCTGTCGAGCGCTTGCAGCACGGAGCTTTCTTTCTTTTGAACTTGAGACAGGCCGCGTTTCTCCGTTTCCATCTTCTTCTTGATCCCGTCAAGATCCTTATTGGCGCTGGCGGAGTAACACGGCGCGCCAATAAGCAACGGCATTGTGGCCATCATCGCCCACCCGAGCCATTCAACCCTCACCACGTCTTGATGAACCTCCGCAACGAGAATACGCTGCCGGCCGCGCCGAGCAAACAGCCGAGGATGAGGATCATACCGACGCTGCCCGGATCGAGAAATTGGAGCTTTGTAGACGAGCCGATCATACCCGCCACAGCCGGAAATTCCTGCTGAATGAAAAAATACAAACCCCATAGCAAAAGCAAAGACAATAGTGCGCCGAGTATGCCTTGGATCATCCCCTCAACCACGAAAGGAGCCTGAATCAGCTCCTCAGAGGCTCCGACCAATTGCATTATTTCAATCTCTTCCTTGCGCGTAAGAATCGCCAGTCTGACCGTGCTTCCGACAATAAAGAAAGTCGCGATAAAGAGCACGCCCCCTAGCACCCACTTAGCCCACTGGACGGCAAGCACGACGAGACTCAGGCGTTCGACCCATTCTTGCGGGTATTCAACCGTGCTGATCGCGGTTATTTTCCGCAACCGGCCGACAAGATCGTCAACCAAGGGGCTGTCGCGAAACGCGGGCTTGATCGTGATCTCAAATGACGCCGGCAAAACATCGCGCGGCAACCCTTCGAGGACTCCTGATTGCGATCCCAGTGCGGCCTGAAAGTCCTTCCACGCCTGCTCTTGGGAGATGTGGCGAACGCGCTCCACTTCCGGAAAACTTCGCATCCGCGCGATCAGCCCAGTAACCTCTTCGGCTGCCAGGCCCCTGTCGAGATAGGCATGGATCTGGATTTGATCTCCCCATCCTCTAAGCAAGTTTTGCAAGTTTTCCTGAAGCAGCATGAAAGCGCCGAAGACAAACAACGTCATCGCCATGGTTCCCGTTGTGAGAATATGATTCCAAAGCAACTCCCACAGGCTGTTGCGCACGCGACGAAGAACGAAGCCGAATTGAGACCACTTCAACGCTTGTCCCCCTAGGCAACGCGCCACAGGTCGTCAGCAAGAAACCCCTGTCGTAAAGAGATAATCCGGCTGCCGTAGCGCTTGATCAAGTCAAGGTCGTGGCTGGCGACAATGATGGTCGTGCCTCGGTCGCGAATCTTGAGAAAGAGCCTCATGGTCTCATCCGCCACCTCTGGGTCGAGATTCCCCGTAGGCTCGTCGGCCAACACAATGATCGGATCATTGACCAAGGCGCGCGCAATGGCAATCCGCTGCTGTTCCCCGCCCGACAGGGTCATCGGCTTCGCATCGTACTTTCGTTTCAGCCCAAGCTCGCTGATGAGACGATAGGCTTTCGTATGGCTTTCCTTCCGCGACGTTCCTATGACCTCGGCGGCCAACGCCACATTCTCCAGCACCGTTAGCCGCGGCAGAAGCCTAAATTCTTGAAACACCAGTCCCATCCCTTGGCGCAGGCGTGCGACGCCGCGCCGATTGAGGCGGCTCACGTTCTGGTTATCGATTAGAATCCGCCCCTCGGTAGGTTCCACGTCGCGAAACAGCAGTTTGAGAAAGGTCGTCTTGCCCGCCCCGCTGGGTCCGGTGAGAAAAACAAACTCCCCTTTGTCGATCTGCAGAGTAATATCCACGATTGCTCGCGAGTTGGGCGGATAGATCTTCGAAACGTGGAAGAGTTGGATCATGAACGCTGCGACGCACACATTGTCGAATTTATCGCCAAGTCGCGAAACGGCTTGACATGACTTGGGGTGGCTGTTAGAGTTGCCAAAACATTGAAATTGTTAATCTATCTATAGAAGATGTTGAACCAACTTACAAGGAGTGGGGAGACAGGAACACTCATGCAGGAAACAATCGAACGATTTCGTATTGTACTGATCAAGCCCTCAAAGTACGACGATGACGGAT
>JBFJNS010000483.1:0-2403 GCA_041618055.1 Binatia bacterium | reverse complement strand
TGAAACGTTTTGATTGCCTGAAGGCGATGGCAACTATGGTTGGGGACGCATTGGTTGTGAGTTCCGCTGGAGCCACAACGCTGGAGTGGAACGCGGTCCGCCCGAGCGATGGCAACTTTCGAGTTCGGACGCTTGGGCTCTGTTCATCCATAGCCCTAGGAATGGCGCTTGGCTTGCCGCACCGCAGGGTGATTGCTTTGGACGGAGACGGGTCTCTGCTCATGAATCTGTGTTCGTTGCCGACGATCGCCAGGATGCGGCCAGGAAACTTGATCCATGTGGTTTTTGACAATGAGATCTACGAGGCGTCGGGACATCGCAAAACGGCGACTGCGAAGGGCGCGGACCTGGTCGGGCTTGCGCTTTCAGCGGGGATCAAACGGGCGCAATGGGCAAATTCTGTGGAGGAATTCGCGGGGATCATGGGCGATGCGGTGAAAGGCAATCAGTTGATGTTCATCGGAGTTAAGGTGGAGCCGGCGAGAACCCGCGTGCCGCCGTATCCAATGGATGAGGTAGAGAACAAATATCGCTTCATTCGTCACGTGGAAAAGACGGAAAGAATAGAAATATTGAGAACAGAGTTGCCCGCCAGTTACGTCTAGTGCCCGATCTCTTCGGCCCCATTTCACGAATAAGGGATGTTTTGTAAGTGAACGCACGATGAAGGTTGATATTGAATTCAACTCCGGCGCTCAGTTGCCTATGGACGCCATTCCGGAACTCGCCCGCCTTGCAGAAGCTCATGGGTTTGGCTGTGTGTGGGGCGGTGAAGCGAACAACAAGGATCCGACAGTCATGTTAGCGGCGGTTGCCGCTGTAACCAGCCGATTGAAGATCGGCACGGCCGTCTATCATATTTTGGGGCGCACGCCGGCGACGCTGGCTCTCCAGGCTGTCGGGCTTGATGAGCTTTCTCACGGGCGCTTCCTGCTGGGTGTCGGTGTGTCCAATCCAACGATTGCCAGGTGGCATGGGCTGTCCTTGGATCATCCTCTCGGGCGCGTTGAGGAGTACCTTGAGATCGTGCGAAGGGCTATGCGGCGCGAGAAACTGAGCTACGATGGCAAATATTTTAGTTCCCATGCCTTCAAGATGGCTTTTAACCCTGGGAAAACCCCCATACCGGTCTATCTGGCCGCGTTCGGTCCAAAAATGACGCGCCTAGCGGGCAGAATTACCGATGGGGTTTTGATCAATATGGCCAACCCAACCGAAATACGCCGTATTGTCGAATCGGTTCGTCATGGAGCGGAGGAGGCAGGAAAAGACCCCGCTGCTATGGAAATCATTTGCAAGATTCGCTGTTCCGTCGCTCCGGATTATGCAGCCGCCAAGGAAGCCTTGAGCCATGCACTGACTTACTACGCCTTGGCAGATTACTACCGGGATCTTCTGGGCCGCATGGGCTTTGGCGCGGAGGTTGAGGCAATGCGCGCGGCATGGAAGTCACAAGGATTTCACGCCGCACGAAAACTGGTTACAGACAAGTTATTCAGCGCCTTACCGCTAGTCCCTGCCACCTCGGTGCCGGAGCTTGTGGAGCGGATCACGCCTTATTTCGAGGCTGGAGCGACCCGGATTATTTTGCCTTATGTTTCGTGGTCAGACGACGTGGTCGGTGAGATCAAGAGCTTCATCAGCTATTGGAACCCGGTTTCCACGGGTCTGGTCGAGTCAATCAGGAGATAAGAAATGCCATTCGAATTATCAAATCCCATTGGTTTGGAGCGCCCTGTGGGGTACGCCCATGTGGCGAAGATAAGCGGGGGAACCGTTATCCATGTGGCCGGCCAGGCTCCATTTGATGCCCAAGGGCAGGTTGTGGGCAAAGGGGACTTTGTTTCGCAGTTCACTCAGGTCATGCGTAATTTGAAGACGGCTGTTGAGGCCGTCGGCGGTCGACCGAATCAATACACGGTGTTAACAATGTACATTACGGACTTGCAGGCCTACCTTAACAATAAGAAACCTTTGGGAGCCGCCTACGTTGAAGTTTTCGGCAAGCACTTTCCAGCCATTACCCTCGTGGAAGTCAAGAGCCTCTACAATCCAGAGTGCATGGTAGAGATCTCCGGGCTAGCCGTCATTGACTAATTGATGATCTGAGATCTCCCACGGCGCAGTCTCTCCGGCAGCCGGTTTGTCATTTTTATGCACCATTTTGACAATACACGCCGGAAAGTTACGCATGCGCAGGGGCCTCTAGATTACGAAGTGTTGGTTTTTCGAGCAGTTATGAATCTGGCATCGTGTTTGCTGGAGATTCACACAAAGACAATTCCTCGAATCACGGATGAAAAGGTGTAAGTCGAATGAGTAATTTCCCGATGAGACACAGTCCGGTAACTTATGACGACAAAGATCGCGATCACGAGCTTTTCGAGAGCGTGACCGAAGAGG
>JBFJNS010000482.1:0-2406 GCA_041618055.1 Binatia bacterium | reverse complement strand
TGGGGCGGGGCTTGATAATGCATTCCACGAAGCGTTCCGCGTTGCTTATTAAAGGAAACATTGCATTGGACCAGACGTCCATTTAGACGGCGTGTAAGAAATTCCCGCTGGCACCAGGTCCGGGCGAAGAAACCGCGCTCGTCTTCCAGTTTTTCCGGCTCGATGATGAAAGCGCCCTTGAGTTTGGATTCCGTAAAGATCATAAGAGTGGGCAGTTAGCAGTAAACAGTGAGCAGCAAGAGCAAAAAAAAGACTTTATCTGTCTGCAGAAATTAGCTAATGCTCTACGGCCTCGCTAAACGACATCTATATCAACGTCGACTCGCAGCTTCCTCAGAATTACTGCTGAGTGCTTCCGGCTCACTTTTTATGAGCTGTAACTGCTTACCGCTCACAGCTCACTGCTCACTGATTACAATACCCTCACCTCAGGAATAGGCACTATGAACTTGCCGCCCCAATCCCGAATGTATCCGACCTGCTCCATGATTTCGTCTTTTAGATTCCACGGCAATATGAGCAGGTAGTCGGGATGCGTGTCCTTGATTTTGTCTGGATGGTGAATCGGAATATGCGTTCCGGGTAGGAAATGACCCTGTTTGTGCGGGCTGCGATCGACCGTGTAGTCAATGAAATCTGTTCGTATGCCGCAGTAATTCAACAGGGTATTACCCTTTGCCGGCGCGCCGTAGGCCGCAATCGATCTCTTCTCGTTTCTTATCTTGATCAGAACGTCAAGGAGCTTATACTTGGTTTCCTTCACTTTTTCGCCGAACGAAAAATAGTTTTCGGCCGACGCAAGACCGCTTTTCTTCTCCCGCCGTCTGAGATCGACGACTCGCTCGCTCACGAAATGTGCCCCCTCCCCCGTGTGCCTGCCGTAAATGCGCAATGATCCGCCGTGAGTTGGAAGCTCTTCGACATCGAAGAGGGTCAACCCGTAGCTTGCGAAGATTCGCTCCACCACGAGAAAGGAAAAATAGGAGAAGTGCTCGTGGTAAATCGTGTCAAACTGATTCTCTTCCATGAGGCGAAGGATATGCGGAAACTCCATGGTAATCACGCCGCCGGGCTTCAAAACAATCTTCATGCCGCGAATGAAATCATTCAACTGCGGCACATGCGCGAGCACGTTGTTGCCGACCAACAAATCCGCCTTCGCCCCTTGCTTTACCAGATCACGGGCGGCTCCTTCGCCGAAAAACCGCACCGTTGTGGGTATGCCTTTTTCCACCGCCGTCGCCGCGACATTAGCGGCGGGCTCAATGCCCAAAACAGGGATTCCCATGCGTGCGAAGTACTGCAGCAGGTAGTCGTCATTGCTTGCAACCTCAATCACCAGCGACCCTTGTCCCAAACCGAATCTTCGCGCAGCCATCTCGGCATAAGCCTCGGCATGTCTAAGCCAGCTATCGGAATACGAGGCGAAGTAAGCATAATCAGTGAAGATACACTCCGGGGCCGCGAACTCCTCGGCTTGAACAAGCAGGCAACTGTGACAGACGTTGACGCGCAACGGATAGAAGGGCTCCATTTGATGGAGTTGTGCCGCGGTCAAGTAGGAGTTCGCCAGTGGAGACATTCCCAGGTCAACGAACGTACCCCTCAGGGGCGTGCTGCAATATCGACATGCGGGGGAAGTCATAGCAACAATAACTTGCTAGTCAGCGACAATCCTCAGCGCCGCGCTCGGCCGGAGCGGTTATGCTCCCGCTGCGGCAGCAGAGTCCTGCTGCCAGAAGAATCGCTCATCGAGCTGATGGGTATTGATTAGATGTTTGAGCTGCTTAAGCCTCGTAAAGGCCCTGAATTCGAACACGTCCCGGCTCATGTCAATAGCGCGAAACACTTCCAATAATTCCTTGGCCCCTGTGCCCGCATTTTCTCGGCAGGAGAATCCCGGCAGGGTCGCGCTAATTTTATCGAACGATACGCGGTAGCTCCGGTTGTCGCCGTCGTTCTTGCCAAAACTCACCGTACAGCCCGGGAAGGTGTCAGCAACGATTGCGGCAATTTCTTTGACCCGATAATTCTCCGCGTTCGAGCCAACATTGAAAATCTGGTTGTGGACAATGCTCCGCGGCGCTTCCAGAGCGCACGCAATCGCGTGACCGATGTCGCGCACGTGAACCAGCGGACGCCATGGCGTTCCGTCGCTTGTCATCTTGATTTCTTTGGTGGTCCAGGCCAAACCGGCCAAATTATTAAGGACAATATCGAACCTCATCCGCGGCGATGGCCCGTAAGCGGTTGCGTTACGCAGAAAGGTCGGGGAAAAGGTGTCGCTTGCCATGGCCGAGAGATCTCTCTCGACCAGAACCTTGCATCTGGCGTAGGCGGTTTGCGGATTTGTCTCCGACATTTCCGTCCTGAAATCGCTTGCGCCGGCCCCGTATACGCTGCACG
>JBFJNS010000481.1:0-2412 GCA_041618055.1 Binatia bacterium | reverse complement strand
GTCGTCAAGCTAGTGGACCACCACCTTGCGCCCGGCTTCACAGAAGGCTATTCCATCGAGGTCTTTAACGCCCTCGGCGACATCATCGCCGTCACCGCTGCCCCCACCACTGCCCTCGAACCGCTCCGCGAAGACGAAATCCTCTGCGCGCGTGTGGTAACCAGGTAGCGTTTCACCAATCCGTGCAGCCTGTCGGTCAAGTAATACAGAGCTAACCGGGTTCGAATCCGTGGTATTTACGATGCCACGACAGATGGGCTTTGTCTGGCCAGTAATTTGGGTCAGCCGGAAGGAGAATGCGTGTATGCTCCTTAGGTGACAACAATAGCTCGTTGGCGCCGGCCTCATCGAAGCGTCTGCGACCGATGAGCACACGATAGTCATCGTCCAGGGACCAAAGACCCTCGTCAAACATCCAGTGCGCGTTTTTGCAAAGTGCTATTCCATTACGAGGGTGGTTATTGCGGCTATCAGCGAATTGGTGAATATGTGCAGCTTCTACAATGCTTCCACTGTCAAGAGTTACGAGGCGGTACGCTCAGTGTAATCTACGAAATATTTCGCAATGAGAATCCGGCGCATCTGCGTCCTGAACTCTTTGTCATTTAAACAGGCCAAAAACGTTTCGCTGAGATTCGCTGCAACGGCGCGGCGACGCTCAAGGGTAGGCCGCCCGTCCGCATCCAAGGGCACCCAGCAACCATCGCTACGCAAATGATAAAAGGGCAGGTGAATATCGGGGCGTTGGGGTCGCCGTTCCGCAACAACCGTTTAGTATGCGAGAAAGCGAAAAACTAGTTCGCCTGTGAGCTGAATAATTCTCTCGGTCAGCTTGCCTTGTTCAGCAAGTTCCGCCAACACTAAAAGCAACAGCGGTTTATGAGGCGCGATGGTTCCTTTGCGATCAACACGGAGGTTGGAGACAAGCTTCAACCACTTTTCACATTTCACGGTCGGCAGGTTCTTCGTCTATCACGGCGTCACCGTCGGATTCAGTTTTCTATTGAGTGTTTTCCTGACAAATTGCAAGACTCAGCCAAGAGGCTAGCGCGTTCCTGCTCGGATTAGTGCCGTGACGCCTCCGGTAACGCCTCCGAGCATGAACTGGCGGCGATTGTACGAAATTTTCAGCCAAAAACACAAGCCATAAAACGCGTACCGCTGGGAAAATTGGAGCAGGGGATAATGATTTGACGCCTCGTGATGGGCAATTTAAACATAGACCATGATCAGTGTGCACGCCGACGTTGTGGGAAGCCTGCTTCGGCCCCCCGAGCTACTTGAGGCGCAAAGGCATCTCGATGCCGGCGCTCTTTCTCCCGCTCGTTTCAAAGAAATCGAAAACCGCGCCGTCGACCAGGCCGTTGCGCTGCAGGAAAGCGTCGGCTTGAAAATCGTCACCGACGGCGAGATGCGCCGCCGTTCGTTTCAAAGTCAGATGACCGCCGCTGTAAGCGGCTTCGGTGAGCATGACCTCGACGCCTTTCTCTGGGGCGACTGGCACGACGAGCAGGGCGTGCACAGAAAACGCCGTCCTCGGCGCCTCGGGGTGATCGCGAAGCTGCAGCGGCTCCGTTATCTCGTTGCAGAGGAATTCTCCTACCTAAGAGGCAAAAGCAGGCAACTCCCAAAGATCACGCTTCCCAGCCCGGGTCTATGGGCGAATTTTTGGTCGCCGAAGTATTCGCGCCATGTTTATCCGACACTCGACAGCTTCCTGGCCGATATCGTAAAGATCTTGCGCGCGGAAGTCGCCGAGTTGGTCCGTCTCGGAGCCAGCTACATCCAGATCGACGCTCCCCACTATGGGCTCCTTCTCGATGCCAAGACCCGAGGCTTCTATGAACGGCAGGGCTGGAGCCTCGATCAATGGCTGAACCTCGGCATCGACTTGGACAATGCCGTCATGGAGGGCTTTCCAGCCGTGACCTTCGCTTTCCATATATGACGCGGCAACCAAGGCAGCCGGTGGCTGTCCCGGGGCGGTTACGAATCGATCGGCCGCGAGCTGTTCCGGAGGCTCAAAGCTAACCGACTGCTGTTGGAATACGACGACGCCCGTTCGGGTTCTTTCGACGCACTCAGAGATGTTCCTGAGGATAAATTTGTGATTCTGGGATTGGTCACGACAAAACAGGCCCAGTTGGAATCAAGCGAACTGTTGATGCGCCGCATAACTGAAGCGAGCAACTATTTTCCAATGCAACGACTCGGCCTCAGCCCCCAGTGCGGCTTTGCCTCGTCCGTTATCGGCAACAGGATTTCGCCCGCCGGCCAACGAGCGAAGCTGGAGCTGGTGGTTAAAACCGCGCAAGCGTTATGGGGCTAGCAGAATGCCGATTTCTCCAGTTGCATGTAGGTTCTGGGCTGAGACAGGGGCGAGACTGGAGTCGCGAAGACACCCAAGCGCGC
>JBFJNS010000480.1:0-2431 GCA_041618055.1 Binatia bacterium | reverse complement strand
AGGGCTTTTCGCTTTCGTTGAGATTTTAGTTTTCATTGGAATCCTGTTCCTTGGGTTGATCTACGCCTGGGCCAAAGGGGATTTGGAGTGGGTGAAAAAGGTCAAGGTTTGATTCCCAGGAATGCGTTATTTGGGAGGTTTCGATGAAACCATTTTTAAATTCAATACCCGAGACGGTTTTTACGACTCAAGTCGACAGGTTGCTTAACTGGGGGCGAGCTTCTTCTCAGTGGTATATGCTTTTCGGCCTGGCTTGTTGTGCCATCGAACTGATGCAAACGGGCGGGCCACGGGCCGATCTGGACCGTTTTGGAGCCGTGCCAAGAGCAACGCCGCGTCAATCGGATCTGATGATCGTCGCAGGAACCCTGACTTACAAGATGGCCAAGCGGACCAAACTGCTATATGACCAGATGCCTGATCCAAAGTATGTGATCTCCATGGGCAGCTGCTCGAACTGTGGAGGCCTTTTCCAGTTGGCCTATTCGGTCTGCAAGGGCGTGGACAAGATCGTTCCCGTGGATGTCTATGTTCCCGGCTGCCCGCCGCGCCCGGAAGCGCTGACGGAGGGGCTGCTGCGCATACAAGATAAAATGATGCGGGAGCGCTGGCTGGTCAGGGCGTCGCGAACGACTGAGGAAAGTGCTGAGGCGTAGAGGTGGAAGCGGCGGAAATCAACGCTCGGCTCGAAAAGCAGTTCTCCGGAAAAGTCGGTAACTTCAAAGGTGACGTGCCGGAGCCTTTCCTTTCGGTCGAGCCGGATGCAATCGTCGAGATCTGCAGGTATCTACGCGATGAACCTGCACTCCAGTTCGAGGTTCTCTCCGACCAGACGGCTCTGGATTGGCCCAAGGAAGAAAAAATTGAAGTCGTCTATCACCTCTATTCCTATTCCCACAAGCATCAGTGCGTGCTGAAAGCGAGCTTAGCCCGGGACAATCCAAGGATTGCCACGGTGGAAGGCGTGTGGAAAGTTGCCAATTGGTTCGAGCGCGAGATTTTCGATTTATTCGGGGTGATATTCGAAGGGCACAGCGATCTGCGCCGAATCATGCTGCCAGAGGACTGGACGGGACATCCGTTGCGCAAAGACTACGTGGAGCAGGAGGAATATGACGGCATCAGCACGCAACGCGCCCCTCTGGTGGAGAAACTAATGCGCTAGGAAATGCATGAACGAGACGGCTCAAAATCAAAGTAGCGGATTCTACACCGAAGAGATGACCATCAGCGTGGGTCCGCAGCATCCGAGCACCCACGGCGTGTTGCGCTTCGTGGTCAAAACCGACGGCGAGGTCATCGGCGAGGCGATTCCCGACGTCGGCTATCTGCATCGGTCGATCGAAAAGATCGGTGAAAAGGTCACCTGGCATGGCTATGTCCCGTACACCGACCGCGCCGATTATCTGGCCGCCATGTTCGCAAACCAGGGATTTTGCATGGCGGCGGAAAAACTTGCGGGAACCGAAGTCACCCGGCGGGGTGAATTCTGCCGCGTGATTGCCTGCGAATTGAATCGCATCGCCAGTCATTTACTCTCCGTCGGGACGTTCGGACAGGACATCGGCGCCATGACACCCTTTGTCCACACCCTGCGGGAACGGGAAACCGTCAATGATTTAATGGAAGAGATATGCGGTGCGCGGCTAACCTACAATTATGTCCGCATCGGCGGGGTCGGCTATGATATACTGCCAGCGACTTGCACTCGCATCACCGAGTTCCTTGACCACTTCGAACCCATTGTCGATGAGCTGAATCGTCTGTTATCCGCGAACAAGATCTTTATTGAGCGGCTTGCAGGGATTGCCGTCATCAGCAAGGAAGACGCGCTCTCGTACAACCTCGTGGGGCCGAATCTCCGGGGTTCGGGTGTGAAGTGGGATATTCGGCGCGACATTCCCTATTCGGTTTATCCCGAGCTGGAATTTGATGTTCCCGTCGGCACCGGAGAGATCGGCAAGCTGGGAGACAGCTTTGATCGTTACTGGGTACGGGTGCGTGAGATGCAGGAAAGCTGTAAGATCCTGCGTCAGTGCCTAAAAATGCTTCCCAAGGGTCCGGCCATTTCCAAGGTCCCGCGCAAGTTCAAGCCGGCGGCGGGGGAGTGCTATGTTAGGGTGGAAGCGCCGCGCGGTGATATGGGGTTTTATGTCCTCAGTGATGGCAGTGAATACCCAGCTCGGGTGCGCATTCGCACAGGCTCATTCACGGCGATGAGTATCATCGACAAGCTGAGCAGGGGAATCATGTTGGCGGATTTGATTGTGCTCATCGCCAGCCTCGATGTGGACGCACCGGAAATCGACCGTTAAGCGGTAAAAGAATTGAACATGAAGGCTTATCTCGACCAGTTAATGCAGCAAGGCTACTTTCAGGGCGCCCCGCCAGAGTTCGTGTACGCCATCGGCATGGTGTTGGCCGGAATTCT
>JBFJNS010000479.1:0-2443 GCA_041618055.1 Binatia bacterium | reverse complement strand
TGGGGATCCACGTTTTCACGGGGATGGAGGAAGTGAGGGATTCCCGAGGTCGCGGAGATTAGGGACTGCCAAAGTTGACAGCCCCTCCCAGCGCCCTCGTCTTCTCCTAAGTCATCCCCGCGAAAGCGGGGATCCAGTAGAAAAAGTACTCGTCTAAGTCGACCTGTAGAGAGACGGGAAACGCAGAAAGGCGTCGTGAGATTTTAATACGGGCAGAGCGCCTTTGGGAGCGAGATTGTTCTTAATATTGATCGGTCCACTATTCAAACAACTGCGGCCCGCTGCGCTGAGGATTGCAACACAAAGCAAGCCTGGCGTAGTCTTTCGCCCCGGGGCGCTGGTGCATCAATGCGCCTAATCCTATCGAACTTGCCAACACTCGAACGGACTCAGGGGAGGAAAAACATGAACCGAATAAAATTTTTAGCGGCTGGTTCCAGTTTGATTTTCGCGTTAGGCGGCTGGGTGAGTGTCCACGCCGCGGAATGTAAACCGTCGAAGTGGGGCGCGGCTGATGAAATTGGCGCGGCCAACTATGTCACGCCTAAACAGGTCCTGGACGCGGTCAAACTGGTGAAGAAAGGGCAATCACATCCGCTTGGCATCGTTATCGATCCCAACATGCCCGCGTTCCCGCCACGCAAGATGATGCTGCAAGTGGTGCAGCCGTTTCAGCACTATGGGCGCTCTCTCGACAGCTCCTTTGGCTACCCTATGGTCTACAACGATGATGTCACGCAGCTTTGGTGGGGCACCGGGCCACAGATCGACGGTCTCGGCCACCTCGGCGAGGAGGGCACCTTCTACAACTGCAACAAGGGCGCAGATTTTGCGGCTTTGACCGGACTGACAAAGCTGGGAATACACCAGATCCCGCCGCTGATCGGACGCGGCGTGTTGATCGACATGGCCAAGCATTTTGGAGTGGTCACTCTGGACGGGGGCCAGGGCTTCAACGCCGAAGAGATCAAAGCGGCGGCTAAAGCCCAGGGCGTTCAGATCCGCCAGGGCGACGTGGTCTTGTTCCACACCGGTTGGACCGACGCGAAGCTCGAATCGGCGCCAACCGAATGGGTCTCCAAAGAGCCCGGAATCACCAATGACGCGGCGGTCTATCTCGCCTCACTGAATCCGATGGCGGTTGGGGCCGACACCTGGGGTGTTGACGTCGTTCCACCGATAGAGGGCGACAAAGTCTTCTATGCGCACGTGACATTATTAAAGGAGAATGGCATCTATATCCTGGAAACGATGAATACCGGCCGCCTCGCCAAAGAGGGCGTCACGGAATTTCTCTTTGTTCTGGGTCAGGCCCGCCTGAAGGGGGCGGTGCAGATGATGATCAATCCCGTCGCGATGTGGTAGCGCAAACGGTCAATGGGGGAGCCGCCCAGCTCCCCCGTATTTGTGTCAGAGCGCGACACCGCGATCATCAGATTTTTTCCGGTGCCGCGTATTGGGCGCCGCTCAAGAGCAAACCGGTTTGGGGCTGCGGTCAGCTCAGTTGCTGCAGAAGCATGGGTTTTTCAACCACATATCCCTGAGCGTAATCAACCCCGATCTCCTTGAGTTTGTTCAGAGTTGCCTCGTTTTCGACGAATTCAGCGATGGTCTTCATGCCCATAGAATGACCAATCTCGGTGATTGATTTCACAATCGCGTAGTCGTTGGGATTGGTTTCCAGTTGCTTTACGAACATTCCATCGATCTTGACGTAGTCCAGGGGCAGACGCCTCAAATACTCATAGGATGAGTCACTGGAGCCAAAATCCTCCAGCGAGAAACGGCAGCCGAAATCCTTCATTGTCCGAAGAAATTCTTCGGCCGTTGACAACCTTTCTATCGCAGCGGTCTCCGTGACTTCGAACAGCACCTTGCCGGGCGGTACCTTGGTCTCCATTAACTGATCCAGCACGAATTTCGTAAGCTTATCGTCGTTTAGACCAGGACCGGAGAGATTGATGGAAAAGCCACCGAGCTTTAGCAATCGCCGCTTGTTTTTCGCCATCCACTGCAGTGCCGTCCGTATTACCCAGCGATCCACTTGAGCAATCTGATCGCAACGCTCTGCCGCGCGGATGAAGGCCTCGGGTGAGAACAGTTTGCCCTTCTCGTCACGAATCGCCAGTTGAATCTCGTAGTGTGGCTTGAGGTCAGCGTTCTTTGAGATGGGCTCTAGCCGCTGGCAGACCAGCTGGAGCCGATCTCCCTGCAAAATCTTGGCAATGTCCTCGACGGTGACGGTGACATTGGATCCAGTTTTGGTCTCGTCCGGCTCGGGCTGAAACACCTCTACACGATCCCGACCCGCCTCTTTGGCCTTGGCACAGACGGCTTCGGCGGCCTGCATAACGGCGGTGACGCTCTCGCTTCGATCCGTAATCGGAACGACGCCGATACTCACGCTGAGCGGCAGAGACTCGCCCTTTAAGTAACAGCGTGC
>JBFJNS010000478.1:0-2446 GCA_041618055.1 Binatia bacterium | reverse complement strand
GGCCGATTCTGGACATTAAGGATGACGTCATCACAGTCCAAAAAGGACAGGAGAAGTGGGAGATTGCCCGCGATAAGGATACGAAAGTCAATGGGGAACTCAAGAAGGGTTCCAAAGTCACCATCCAGTACAAGATGACGGCGACGAGCATCGAGGTCAAGGACGCCCCCAAGGCCAAGAGCGACACCAAAGGCAAGTCGGACTCAAAAGCCAAAACTGAAGGTAAGGCTAAGTAAGCTATCTCGCTTTTGTTGCTTTGAGCTGGGAAGCGCAACCGAATCGGAAAGAGGCCCGACGACGTATTTCGCCGCCACCCCGCATTAAGTTTTTCTTAAAGCGTAGCTGTCCGGCTTTCAATTAATTTGTCCGGTGATGCTGTCGAAGGAAAAGCTCGCTTGAGTGCCATACGGCTTGCTCGCCGTCAGCGTATACGAAGAGGGGGTCATGGTGGTGATCGTCAGGGTGACACCGTTGGTTTGCTGAAAACCAAGCGTAAGGATTTTGGCCACAGAATTCGGGTAAGAGCGGTGTTCGGAAAAATAGCTTTCCATCGCTAGCGAGGCGTTTTTCAGGTCCGACTTCATTTGCGTGTCGATGGTGCGGCTGCGGTAGGCGCTGTACTGCTGCAGGGCAATGGCGGAGAGAATCCCGATGACACCAATAACCACCAGAATTTCCAGAAGAGTAAAACCTTCCGATCTAAAGACGGGACTGCGCGGTGTAGTTTGCACGTTGCTCATTCGACGACAAGGGATCAGAAGTCCGCAAATCTAAATATGTTTTATTTTATCACATCTTGCCGTGCGATGACTACTAAAATTAACGCTAACCGCGAGGAGGCCAACCCACCCTCCCCAGCCTTTAATGGTCGGGCAAATTGCCTTGACGCTACCGCATTTAACCATTTGTCTTTTAGCGCAGTATGCCCTTATAGGCAGACGCAGAGCCGACCCGGCGCTGTTTTGGCTACCTGAACAAAGAGGCCCCCTATCAACCGATGAATCTGTCGGGGGAAAATGCGTCAGCCTTGCTGCGAAGGCCGGCGACGATGAGTTCTGCCGCCAATGCTCCCACGGCTGCGCTTGTCGTAACTCCATGCCCCCCTAGGCCGGCGACCCAGAAAAATCCCTTAATTATTGGATCCCAACCGATGACGAAACGGCCGTCACGGGTGATGGTTCTCAAACCCGCCCAGCTCTTGTTGATGGTGACTCGCGACAGGGTCGGCATAAAACGCTGGATCTTTTCCGCCAGCATCTCGCGCACAGATGGATCTTCGGGAGGATCTCCCGGCGTCATCTCCTGTTGATCACAAGCGCTCAGAAGCAACCCCTTGCCTTCCGGACGAAAATAGATATCGTGCGTGACGTCCCAAACGAACGGCCAGCGGGCATCGACCCAATCCAGCGGCGGTGAGACAAAGAGATGGCGACGGAACGGGCGAAGCGGCAGTTCGACCGCCCCCGCCATCCGGGCAATGACATTGGCCCAGGCACCAGCCGCGTTGATGACCGTGCGCGCCTTGAAGGTATCTTGGGACGTGACGATCTCGAAACCGTCAGCGGCGAGTCGAATGGAGCGAACCGCACAATTGAAGCGCATGCGCACTCCCTTGAAAGTGGCGCCCTTGAGATAACCCGATAGCAAGGCATGAATATCTGCAATCCCGTCGGTCGCACACCAAACGGCGCCATCGAACTCCGTCTCCTTGAGCAAGGGGACGAGCCGCTTTGCCTGCGCGGGCGTCCACAATTCGACTTCCACCCCCAACCTCCGACCCAGTTCGGCATCACCTTTTAACTTTTCCCAACTCTCACCGCTGCCGAGGAGCAGCGAACCGTTCTGCTTGTATTGAACTGGTTCGGCCCATTCCGGTGGGAGTCGGCGCAGGAAAGCGGCACCGTCCCGTGCCATTTGCAGAAGCGCGGCATCAGGAACACACTGACGTATCATTGCTGCGTTTCGGCCGGAGGCGTGAAACCCAGGAACGGCCTCCTGTTCGAGCAGCACTAAGTCCGTTATCCCGCGCTGAACGAGGTGGTAGGCGGTTGCTGCGCCCGCGAATCCCGCGCCGATCACAACATATTCCACAGCCAACATGATTCTACTCGGTGTCCTGCTTCGACCTTATGTCTATTCATAACTTATTCCATGACCTTCGGCCAGCGTCCCGCTGCGCGTCGCGCGTTCGAGCGGCCACATTCCCGGCTGAACCCCAATTCCGCAGGCAAATCGCACCCTCTGCCGGGCGAGCAATGAAACTAGCTTAGACAAACACAGCTCTAAAAGTCTTGTGCAATTAAAGCTTTTGGGACAAGTTGAACGCTTTCCAGCCCGGAGACACGCTCACTTCGCTACGCATGATTGGCATTTGCGTCACACTCAAGCGCGAAATCCAACTCGCAGAGTAGAGGCGCATATGGTCTGTCTCCTAAGGGTTTTTTTC
>JBFJNS010000477.1:0-2453 GCA_041618055.1 Binatia bacterium | reverse complement strand
TCGACGTTTTGTCTCCCAGCCATCGCTCATCTCTGGTGCCCGGCCGGGCTTCAAAAGATTGATCGGCTTGCCAAAGAACATATCGCTGGCCAGCGGAACCGTGCTGCCGTTTTCGGCCGCGGCAAGGTCGATAACACCATCACTCCGACCGGCGTCTGGGTGCGGGGCGGCCTCTCCGTGGACACGCAGACGCGCAACGCCTCCGTCCGGATAGATTTTGAAACGCAGATGGGTTACACGATTCTCGTGGCTGATCTGAAACAGATTCCTGGTGCCGCCCTCGAGCGGCGACTTGGGCAGTATCTCGTGCCATTCGGTCCCGGCGCCGATCAACTGCTCGACATCGGAGTTCCCGTCAATCGAAGAGGCCTCGAGGGAGCAATGCGATGGAAAGTTACCGAGAAAATGAGCCGTATCGACGACAATACCGTGAATTTTTCCCGGCAAACCGAGCCTTATGAGGCACCAGTCAAACTCTTCGTCGAGTCTTGGAGACCGGCGGCGGCAAGTTTCCCAACCATCCATCCATTTTCCACGGTCGGTATATTTTCCCTCGATAAACACCGCGTCGCCGTCCTTCAGGAGGTTCTCTTTCGGAGCGAAAAACTCATCGTTGGCGTACAATACCGCGCCGCCAAGACTCTCCGACGCGAGATCGATCAGTTTTGTAAAATCGTCATTCATGAGTTCGCTCTACCAGTCACGATATTTAAGCATTTTTAGTTCCTTTTTCAATCGTCAGTATTCGTTGCGAAAGCCCGAAGGTGCGGCAGGAGCGTAGCCAGTGGCAAGCCGCTTCGGCGCAGCCTCTGGTTTCAATCAGTAAAGGATTGTAGCCCTGGAGGGGCGGCATAAACATAATCCGTGCAACAGTTTCAGGTCTGGCACTCATTCAGGGCTGATACCTTCGGCGCTAGGATCTAAGACCTCGTGGCGAAATTCTCAGTAACGTGGATGTCCCGAAACTTAACAAGAATGGGGCTGAAGCCCCTATCAGCATGAATATCCTACATTTTGGCCCACTAGCTGAAGCTAGTGGCTATTTAAAAAAGCCATTTGGAGGATAGCATTCACATATTTAAATGGCGCAAGCATTGGATCTCAAGGTATCCTCTAAAACCAAACAATCCATTTTGAGACTCTCTCAACTGCCGTATTTGGCAATCCAGCCTGCTTAGAATGACTTCATTCATGATTATTTACAACAAAAATTCACCGGACGGTCCCTTTGGAAAACTGCCCCTGTCATAAACTTTGACCCCGCTCAGATAGGTTGATTCTATCTCGCCCTTCAATTTCATGCCGCTGTATGGCGACACCTTGTGGCGGTGATGGATGGATTCCGGCAAGACTTCGCTCTCCCTCTCGGGATGCCAGACCACGATGTCAGCGTCAAAACCGGCCTCAAGCCTGCCCTTCTTCTTTTCCAGACCGGCCAGTTTTGCCGGCTCAAACGACATCCAGCGCGTCAGGTCTGCAAGATCGAAGCCGCGAACGCCGGCTTGGGTCCAAACAGCCCGCAACCCGAACTGGACCCCTGCAATGCCGCCCCAGGCCCGCAGAAAATCACCATCTTTCTTTAATTTCAATTCGGGTTCACAAGGCGAGTGATCGGAAACGATCATATCGATGACGCCGCCTTCCAAAGCCTCCCAAAGGTGATTTTGGTTGTCGCGTTCGCGAACCGGCGGACAGCACTTGAAATACGTGGCGCCGTCGGGGATATCCTCCGCGGTGAAGATGAGGTAATGGGGACAGGTCTCAACCGTGATCGGGAGGCCCTCGTCGCGTGCCGCTTTGAGATCGGGGATCGCTTCCGCTGACGAATGGTGGACGATATGGACCTTTGCGCCCGTCTCCCGGGAGAGGCGTATCATCAGTCGGATCGCCTCGTTTTCGGCTTCCTTGGGCCGCGAGCTTAGAAACGTTTTATACCGTCTGGGTTCATTTCCAACTGCGGCGCCAAGGGCATTTGAGATCGGTCCCGGTACTTCCGCATGGACGAGCAGCACGGCATCGCTCGCGGCAAGATAGGGCATCGCCTTCTCGAGGTCTGCCTCACCGACATGTGTAAATTCTTCTACCCCCGATTCAACGAGGAAACATTTGAATCCTCTTACACCGGCCTCGAGCATCGGCACAATCTCCTTCTCATTTCCGGGCACAACCCCTCCCCAAAAGGCGACATCGACCCAGCATTTCCCACGCGCCGCATCCAGCTTTTCCTCAAGCGCGCTCACCGAAACGGTCGCCGGAATGCTATTTAGAGGCATGTCGACGAGTGTCGTGACTCCGCCCGCCGCTGCCGCCCGTGTCACCGTCTCAAAGCCTTCCCACCCCGTCCGTCCCGGTTCGTTAACATGAACGTGCGTATCGACCAGACCGGGCATCACGACGGCGTTCCCGGCATCTACAATGGGAGCCTCGCTATATGGATCATCGTATCCGCCGAT
>JBFJNS010000476.1:0-2455 GCA_041618055.1 Binatia bacterium | reverse complement strand
CAACGCCGTGATCATGATCGAGAAAGTCCGGCAACTCGATGAGACCACGGTCGAGATTTTCGAGTCCGTGGCTCCCTGGAACCATGTACGGCTGGTCGGCGAGGATATCGTGGCGACCGAAATGCTCCTGCCGCGGTCCCATTGCCTTCGTGCTTATGATCTTGGGGCTCTGCTTGCCGCCGGCCACACGACCGTGCGCGTTAAAGCCCGACCTAAGGTTGGCATTATCCCCACGGGTGACGAACTGATCGAACCGGGGGAGGAAGTCCGGCCTGGAGCAGTCATTGAATTCAATTCGACAATATTGGCCGCTTTTGTACGCGAGTGGGGTGGAGTTCCTGTTACTTACCCGAAGGCAAGAGACGATATCAAGAACATCGAAAAGATATTGCGACAGGCTAGCGAGGAATGCGATTTGGTCACGATCATTGCGGGTTCTTCCGCCGGTGAGCATGATTTGACAGCAGAGGTTGTCGCGCTGGCGGGCGAGCTTTGGGTTCACGGCATAGATGTGATGCCCGGTAAGCCAGCGGTGTTGGGTGCCGCAGTCGGCAAACCGTTCATCGGCCTACCTGGCTATCCCGTATCTGCGATCGTCATTGCACGAGAAATTCTCCGGCCGGCGTTAGAAAAATTCCTCGGCCGTGCGGCGCCGTCATATCCCACGGTGCGCGCTGTAGTGCCTAAGAAAATTCCGTCTCATCTTGGCCTGGAAGAATTCCTTCGGGTCACCTTAGGGCGAATCGGGGAAAAGCTCGTGGCGGTGCCCCTTGCGCGGGGCGCCGGGGTGATTACGACCATGGTGCGTGCGGACGGATTGGCCCGGATCCCCAGCCTTGTCGAGGGTCTGAACGCGGGCGAAGAAATCGACATCAGTCTTCTGCGCCCGGCAGACGAAATCGAAAATACGATCCTTTGCACCGGAAGTCACGACTTGGCCATCAGCATCCTGGAAGACCAACTCAAGCGGTACCATCCCCACTTGAAGATCGCCACCACTAATGTCGGTAGCTTGGGAGGACTACTGGCGCTGCAGCGAGGGGAGACGCATATCGCGGGCACGCATCTTCTCGACCCCGACACCGGCGTTTACAATATCCCCGACATTAGGAAGACGATTCCGAAGGTTCCCGCCGTCTTGGTCCATCTCACCCACCGCGAACAAGGCATTCTCGTTCAGCATGGTAATCCAAAATCCATCACAGGGCTGCACGATTTGCCGGGTCGCAGACTTCGGTTCGTCAATCGTCAACCGGGTTCGGGCACGCGGGTGTTGCTGGATTATGAGCTCAAAAAGTTGGGGATCGAGCCGAATTCGATCCAGGGATATGAGCGCGAAGAGTTGACTCACATGGCAGTCGCTGTGGCCGTGGCGAGTGATCTGGCGGATGCAGGACTCGGAGTGCGGGCGGCGGCGGAGGCGCTAGGTCTAGATTTCATTCCGGTAGCGAGCGAAGAATATGATTTGCTGTTCATGCGCTCGTTCTTCGAGTCGGAGAGAGGAGCCGTCCTCGTTTCCACCATACGGTCCGACGCGTTCAAAAGGGCCGTCGCCGCTCTTGGCGGGTACGATAGCCGCAACGCCGGAGCGGTGCTTTATCAGCAGTAATGGCCGCCAACTTTTTCCTTTTTCAAATCGCAACAACACGGGTCAGAAATGCGCGCCGCGGATTATTTTTTGTGCGCATGATCTCAGAGCGGCCCGGTCGCCGCGCCATGCGTACTGCTCGTCGCCACATGCAAATTCAGTCCCGATCTGTCCAGGCCTGTCCAGTTTTGTGCCTATGATCCGTCGCTCACGTCAAATCTACCTTAGCTAAAACAATTACTTAGAGGCTCTCCGGTCGTGGCATTCCCATTGCGTAACGGCCCCCGTTGGAGAGTACCTTATGGACAACAAGTTAGAAGACATCCGCCTGTTGACACTGGCTGAGGCCGCGCAGCTTCTCCAAGTCTCAAAACGCACCCTGCAGAGAATGATCAAGCTCGGTGATCTTCCGGCGTTCAAGGTTGGAGGGCAATGGCGCGTGCGTGAAACGCAGCTCAGGCAATGGGTTGCGAACAGAGAATGCGTCAACGGGGAGTTGAGATTGGAGGAGTGGTAAAGCGTGAAAACGGCATCTGTGTCGCGACTTCGAAGCCGAGCCTCCCGTGGTGTGATTCTGTTGATTGCTTTGCCATTGGTGGTGTCTGTTTCCGCCGCTTGGGACAACGATACGCCGGGCCACGGACTCTATTGCACCCGCCTTAATGACCCCTTTAATAGAGACAATGGAATTCGCAACTGCCAACTCTACTTGCAGATAGTAGATCAGTCCGCTCAGTTGCAGAAGGTCAACGCCGCTTTGGAAAAATCCAATCATGTTAAGTCCGAGTTCTTGAGCGTAATGTCCCATGAGTTCAAAACGCCGCTCAACGTCATCATGGGATATGTCAGTTTGATGCAAGAAGGATT
>JBFJNS010000475.1:0-2466 GCA_041618055.1 Binatia bacterium | reverse complement strand
GCGCGGCGGTCCAAGTCGACTACGTTCACCCCATAGGACATAAGCCCTCCGGCTTCCACTTCTTGTCGCTGGAAGTAAATCACCGGGAGCCGGCTGCTCACCGCGAGGTCCACAATCTTTTTTCGGTGAGGATTCCCGATGGAGCCCGTTGCGATCCAGAGTGCTCCGTCCGCCCGTTCCTTAACTGCGGCTCGGAATGCGGTCTCAATAACTTTGGGACTTAGGATGTCTAGGAATTGAACCTGCACTCCGAACGCACCCGCGGCAAGTTCCACTTCTCTAAACGTTTGCGCGTTTCCCGGCCGGGTCGAAGTCCCGAAGACGGCCACGCGGGAGAGCCTGGGAACGATCTCCTTCAAAAGCTCCAGCTGCTTTCCGGTTAACCCCGGGGCGATTCTGGACAGTCCAGTAATGTTACCGCCCGGTCGCGCCAGGCTGGCAACGAACGCATTGCCGACCGGATCGGGATCCTGCGTCAGAACAATAGGAATCGTAAAAGTTGCTTTTTTGACAAAACGGGTTACTAACGGGCCAGCCGTCACGATGACATCGACCTTGAGGCGCACCAGCTCGGTGGCAAGCGCCGGTAGGTGGTCACGTTTTCCCTCTGCAGATCGCCACTCAATCACAATATTCTTACCCTCCATATATCCAAGCTCGCGCAGACCTTGGCGGAATGCCTCGATGCGTTCCGCGATAGAGGAATGCGGGCTACCACTTAGGTATCCAATCCGGGGGACTTTCTCCGCTTGCTGGGCCAGCGTGGGAGGGGCAGTGATCAGCAAGACAGTTATCAGTAACCAGAAAAGAAGTTTTGGCTTCATACTTTTCCCTCCTATTCTTTACTAAGCACTGATCACTGACCGCTGGTAACTGTTATTTGATGACCCGATCTGCCTTCGCCAAAACATTCGGCGGAATCGTCAGGCCGATCTTCTTCGCTGCTTTTAGGTTGATCACAAACTCAAACTCGGTTGGCCGCTCCACGGGGAGATCGGCGGGCTTGGCTCCCTTGAGGATTTTGTCCACGTAATATGCGACGCGCCGATAGCTGTCCGCGAGGTCCGTCGCGTAGTACATGAGGCCACCGGCCTCTACGTATTCTCTGGTGTTGTACATCGACGGCAACCGGCTCTTTAAAGTAAAGCCGACGATCCGTTTAATGTTGGCATTTAGGTTAACACCCGTTAGCAGGCCGCCGGGCACGTAGAGTCCATCCGGGGGCTGCTTGTTTAGCGTGGCGAATACCTTCTCGAAATCGCCCGCAGCTCGTACCTCCCAAGGGTGAATAGTCAACCCCAGCGCGCGCGCCGCGACTGGGAGAACCTCTTTCACCTGGATTCTAATGAACCGAAGGGCCGGGTTATAGAGAACCGCGACACGGGCAAGTTTGGGAACGGCGTCTTTGAGCAGTTCCAGCCGCTTCCCGCCTAGTTCTACGCTAAAGGTTGTAAGGCCGGTGACGTTGCCGCCGGGACGGCAAGGCTCTTAACTATCCCCGCTTTGACAGGATCGATCACAGCGCGCACCATAACAATAGGAATCGCCTTGGTCGCGTTCTTGGCCGCCAGAATTAGCCTGCCCCCTCCTGTTACCAGGATGATATCAACCTTGAGACGCACCAGCTCGGCCGCAAGCTCAGGGTATCGATCGGCCTTCCGCTCCGCATATCGGTACTCGATTGCGATGTTCTGACCTTCGATGTAGCCAAGCTCGCGGAGTGCCTGCCGAATTGCCTCAGCACGAGTGGACTCACTAGCTGCATCGCGCGCCGATAGATACCCTATGCGCGGAACCAGTGTCGGCTGCTGCGCCTGAGCCACAACCCCACACATCGCGAATGTGACACCGAGAGCGATAATCCCCAACCATTTTGGATTTCGGATACTTCGTCGGGGCTCAGTACAGGTTTTAGATTTGCGATTGTCGGAGCAAGAAAAACCAAGCCGCATTGATAGTTCGCTGTGCATGGATTTTTCTCCTTAATCTAGAATCGGCAATCCAAAATCCAAAATTTCTTGCTACTGTCTATCGCCTATTTTCATTGGATCACCCGATTCGCTCGGACGAGCACGTTCGACGGGATCGTCAGACCAATTTGCTGGGCGGTCTTGAGATTGACTACGAACTCAAACTTCGTAGGTTGCTCGACCGGCAGGTCGGCAGGGTTCGCACCCTTAAGGATTCTATCTACGTAAGATGCCGCGCGGCGATAGATATGGGCTAGGTCAACGCCATAGGACATCAAGCCACCCCTAGCAACATAACTTGTCTCAGAGTACATCGCCGGGAGCCGATGCTTTATTGCCAAATCCGTAATTTGCTTTTGGTTAGCACCATTCAAATATCCACCCCCCACGAGGAGAGCCGAAACCCTAGCCTCAATTGCGTCTTTAAACCCGCTCTCGTACCTCTCGGCGCTGTTGACCTCCATCGAATGAAGCTGCAACCCCAAGGAACGCGCCG
>JBFJNS010000474.1:0-2467 GCA_041618055.1 Binatia bacterium | reverse complement strand
GACCAAGTGTTTGCGATTATTGGTGAGCAAGCGCATTTTGCGCACGCCGAGATCGCGCAGAATCTGCGCGCCGATGCCGTATTCCTTGAAATCCGCCCGGTAAACAAACGAAGGATTCGTATCCTTCTGTTGTTTTCCTTCTACTCTTGGATAGGTTACCATCGTCGGCCGTAGTCCTCTATTGACGGGCTGCAAATAGAGGATCACGCCTTTGCCCTCCTTCGTGATCAATTCCATGGAGCGCTGAATGATCTCACCGGTATTCAAGAACTCGAAGCCGAAAACATCGCCCGGTACGTACTTGGTGTGCACTCGAACCAGGGTTTCTTCCTTCGGCGAAATCTCCCCCTTTGTTAAAGCGAGATGCTCGCTCTCATCCACATGAGTATTATAGACTATTGCCTTAAACTCCCCCCCAACTCGGGTTGGCAGACTCGCCGAGGCCACTCGATAAACAAGGTAGTCGTAGTTCAGTCGATACTGAATGAGATCTGCGACGGTAATAACCTTGAGCTTGTGCTTGCGCGCGAACTTCATCAGGTCAGGCTGGCGGGCCATCGTCCCGTCATCTTTCATAATTTCACAGATGACGCCGGCAGGCTTGAGCCCCGCCAGGCGCGCCAGATCGACCGAACCCTCGGTTTGGCCTGCCCTGACCAAGACTCCGCCTTTCCTAGCGCGCAGGGGAAAAATATGACCAGGCGTGGCGAGGTCTTGCGGCTTTGCGTCGTCAGCGATGGAAGCGAGAATCGTGTTGGCCCGGTCGGCGGCGGAAATTCCGGTGGTAATTCCCGAGGCTGCGTCCACCGAGACTGTGAACGCGGTTCCAAAAGGGGAGGTATTCTCGGACACCATCATCGAGAGCCCGAGGTATTTGACTCTCTCCTCTGTGAGCGAGAGGCAGATAAGACCGCGACCGTAGGTCGCCATAAAATTAATTGCTTCGGGCGTGACCAGTTCTGCGGCCATGCACAGATCGCCCTCATTCTCGCGGTCCTTGTCATCCATCAAGATGACCATTCGTCCGCAACGAATCTCTTCGATGGCTTCTTCTATGGTCGCCAAAGGCATGGGAAGTTACTTTACCATCTCGACCAATGGGGTCAACTGGCGAGGTGCACACCGCCTTCCCTCTGAAGCCGTGGCAACACCTTCGCATCTGCGCAAATGGACAAGATGTGCGCAATGGCGAGTCGTTAAAAGCTAACCAACCGCTCTTTCATCTCAATAAAAAGAAGGGCTCTTGGCCGATCGCTGCGCACGCTCCACCGCAAGGGATTGGCTTCATTGGAAGAGGTCTTCCTTCGATTCTTCTTCTAGCGGAAAAACCCCGCGAGAGGCAAACTGTCAAGGTAAAATTCTGTGTAGCCCTACCCGGTTAACGTTTTTGAGTGACTGCGGAATACTCAAGCGGTGCGAATCGGCAATTTTCTTCGACAAGGGTTTCCTGCTAGATTGAGCAATGTCCACAGAGCAGGTTGGGAGAGGAAACGAGAATGAAGGTCGGTCTAATCGGTCACCGGGGCGCTGGTAAAACAACGATTTTTAACATGCTGACGGGATTGCAGGCGCAGGTTGGGGGCTACGGAGGAAAGGAAGAACTGCACCTAGGCGTCATCAAGGTTCCCGATAAGCGCGTGGACAAACTTTCCCACATTTTCAAGCCGAAGAAGACCACCTATGCGGAGATTCGCTTTACGGATTTTCCCGCGACGCAATCTGAAGATAGCGTGAAAGCAAGTGCCGCTCTCTTGGCGCAGATGCGGGAAGTGGATGCGATGGCTATAGTCCTGCGCGACTTTGGGCTCAATGCCGAACCGATTAAGGAATTGAACGCGCTGCTGACGGAGATGATCCTCGCCGATCTAACGGTAGTGGAAAATCGGCGGGCGCGCCTAAAGAAGGAAAAAGCCCGGCCTCAGGAAGAATCGCTCCTTACGCGCTGCGCGCAGGCGCTGGAAAACGAAGAGAGTCTGCGGAATCTGACTTTTAGTGCCGACGAAGAGAATCTGCTCTCAGGGTTTGGCTTTCTCAGCCGCAAGCCGGTCTTGGTGCTATTCAACCGAAGCGATGATCAGGCCGTTGCGCCGCTATCGGCGGCGTATCAGCAAGAGCTGGAAAAACGCAGTTTGCAGGGGCTGGCGCTGGCCGGAAAGGTCGAGATGGAAATCGCCCAGCTCGATGAGATGGACCGGGCGGCATTTCTTCAGGAGATCGGTATCGACGAATCGGCGCGAGACCGTTTTATCCGCGCCTCTTATGCGCTATTGGATCTGATCAGTTTCTTCACGACGGGCGAAGACGAGGTCCGTGCGTGGACGATCACCCGGGGAGGCCATGCGCGGCAGGCAGCCGGAAAGATCCACAGCGACATGGAGCGAGGTTTTATCCGCGCCGAGGTGATGGCTTATGACGATTTTATTGCTCTTGGCAGCGAAGCGAAATGCAAAGAAGCGGGCAAGCTTCG
>JBFJNS010000473.1:0-2472 GCA_041618055.1 Binatia bacterium | reverse complement strand
GGAACGCCTGCTGCCGGCGATGCAAAAGCTGCGGGCGCAAGGGAAGATCCGTTTCATTGGCGTGAGCGAAGGATTCGTGCCGGACCCCTCCCATCAAATGCTGCAACGGAGCCTTAAGGAGGATCGATGGGACGTCGTGATGGTCGGATTCAGCCTGCTCAATCCGTCGGCGAGAAAGACCGTATTGCCGCTAACCCGGAAAAACCATGTCGGCGTTTTGAACATGTTTGCTGTGCGACGCGCGCTTAGCCAGCCGGAACGCTTAAGAGAATTGTGCGGCGAACTGATGCGCAAAGGGTGGGTCGCGCCCGCTGGGTTCAATCCCGACGATCCGTTGGATTTCGTGCTGAACGGGAGCGGCGTCTCGTCCTTACCCGAGGCCGCCTACCGCTTTTGCCGGCACGAGCCGGGTATCGACGTTGTGCTCACGGGAACGGGCAATCCGGATCATCTCAATGCCAACATAGAAGCGATCCTTAAGCCTCGCCTGCCCGAAGCAGCCTTGGGCCGACTCGCCGAGCTGTTCGGGAACGTGACTCACCTCACCGGGAACTAATGACCAATACAGTGATCAGTGCTTAGTTCTCCGGCTTCGTTTCGAAGAGTCTGGAGTATTGCGTCCAAGGGGCAGGCTTTACAAGGGCCGTGCGCAAGTTCTCGTCGACATGATTCAGTTGTTTCATGCCGACCAGCGCCGTGTTCACGCCGGGAGTGGAGCGCACGAATTGCAGCGCCCTTTGACCGTCCGTCTCCAGGCCCGGAAAGGTGTCCCCAATCAGCGCGGGAAGGTTGCGCGCGAGCTGGCCTTGGAGGATCGAGGCGCTGCACATGACCGTGATTCCGAAGGCCTGTGCGGCTTGCAGGATCGTGACTTCCTTCCCTTCGACTCGCTGGTTGGCCAGGGAGAGCGCCTCGGTCATCCCAAGATTAAACGGTAGCTGGACGGCTTTGAAATGATGATTCTTACCCCCGGCCTTGGTCGCGAGTCCGACAATCTCGGCCAAGGAAAGGTAGTCTGTGGCATGGGGATCCTTGCGGAAACCATTCCATGTCGCGGTTCCGTAAGACCGAATCTTTCCCGCCGCCACCGCTCCCTCGAGAGATTCAAAGGCCTGGAGCAGGCGCGCGTCGAATTGCTCGCGGCTGATCTTGCCAAGCTGCGTCTCTGGGTTGTGGACGTAGTAGATGTCGATGCATTCCAGATCGAGGTTGCGCAGGCTGCGATCGACCTGGTCGAGTAAATAGGCCGGTGTCATGCAATGGACTCCGCCGATCACATCCGCGAAGCTCGCGATTCCGGGTTTGACAAAAGTCTCTTCGAAATAGCTCCGGGGGTCCTGAGGGAGTGCCCCATCATAAGGGATGAAGCCGCCCTTGGTCGCAATGACGATTTCATCACGGTTGAACCCCTTGGTGCTGAGTTCTTTGAGTGCCGTGCCGATGGAACGCTCGCTGCGCTGCAGGCGGTAATTGATGGCGCTATCGATCACGTTGCAGCCGGATTCAACGGCGCGCACCACCGCGTCATGGTACTCGCGGTCCGCATCGCTGTCGTAGTTTCCCAGATAGGTGCCGATGCCGATGGAAGAAAGCCACAAGCGCTGCGATGAGGAAAAATGTTCCGCCGGAATTTTGCCGCTAAAGCGGTTACGGTAGCGCTCCGTTCCTTCCGTGTTGGCGCAGCCGAAAAGTCTCATCTTATTCCCCTGCCGGCGCCGGAGAGCAGACCGTCCAGGCCGAGGGTACGGCCTGGGTTCGAGAGAAAAATGATCACCAGGCAAACAATAAAGGTTTGCTGCTGCGCCAACGGCGCACCGCCCCGAGCCATACCGGGACCCAGATAATAATTGACTAACATGAACAGCCCGATCAGCGCGCTGAACCGGGTGAATAGCCCGAGAAGCAGACATGCACCGACCAGAATCTCTCCGACCATTACGAGGTAGCCAAACAGCTCTGCATGCGGCGCGACATAATCGACGAGAAAGCTCCGGTACCACGGATAGAGATCCACGTTAGACAGATCCCCGACCTGACGCCCGATCCAGTCGCTGTGGGGAAAACCGCGCTGATACTTCCTAATGCCCTGATGCAGCAGGTAATAGCCGATGTACAGACGCAGCAATGCGACGTGCCAGAGATGGGTCTTTTCCTTGAGGTTCATGGCTGCTCGGTTTGTGCTAGAATTGATCCTTCAGCTTGCGCACCTGGGCGAACACCGCCACGGGTTCCATGACCTGAGCGGGAAAATCTCTTTTCAGCGTGTCCCTTAACTCCTTGCTGTCCCAGCGCAAAAAGGGATTGGTTTGCTTCTCTTCTTCAAGCGTCGCGGGAACCGTGGAAACCCCGCGCGCTCTCAACGCATGAACCCTTTCCAGCCTGGACGCGAGTTTGTGATTCTTGGGTTCCAGCGAAACGGCAAAGCGCAGATTGTTTTCTGTGTATTCATGGCCGCAATAGACTTTAGTGTCG